>JAOAFK010000009.1 GCA_026416315.1 Syntrophorhabdaceae bacterium
CATCAGAATTCTTTTATCTTTCAAAGATAAAAACTGATGTTAGTTGGATTCCTGATATCCCATTAAAACACAAAAAAACCTTTGATTATGGCATAAACCCGGCCTTCCAGCAATTCTTGAATGACCCTTCGGGCTTTTTCAGATACAGGGCAGGTGGTTATGCATGGGTTAGTTATTTTCCATGGAAAGGAGCTGAAATTACAGGAGGTATAGAGGGATATCCTTTAAACAATATTAAATCATCTGTTGAACCATCTCCTCAGGCTGTGAGGTCTGACCTCTGGCTTTATATGAAAAAGCCTGAAGGGTCATTCAATAGTTGCTGGAAGGCTGGGTTTATGCCGTAATCAAAGGTTTTTTTATGTTTTAATGGGATATCAGGAATCCAACTAACATCAGTTTTTATCTTTGAAAGATAAAAGAATTCTGATGGTGTGAGCTTTTCTTCATAGAATTCATCTATATCTGTTTTTGTTGTTGTATACTTTAAAATGGGTATATTGTTTTTTGTCAATATTATGTCTATCTTCTCCATATGTTGTGGTACGATGTTGTTTAAAACTTTAAGTATCACACCTATTGCCTTCGTTGTATAGAAATATTTATCATTCTCAGCAGTTATAATGATATCGTTTCCCTCTATGCTTACACCTATATTTTTAAAACCAGATTCATATAATGCCTTTTCAAGTCTTATAGATAGAGGATTTTCTCTATCCTTTACCTTCTCTCTGTAAACTGGGTCATAAATGGGTAAGATAGTCTTTTCCATATCAAATGCAAAGGAAACATTCATACCTATCTGTTCACCCCTTTGATAGCTCATGATGATATCCATCCATCTGTAAGGTGTCCATCTAAAACCATAATTAAATGGAGATGGTACCTGTTTTTTAAAATGCTTTGCCTGGGCAGGGTCATGGGTTTGTTTTTCGTATCTTATGGGACTATATTCTGCCATGAGGGCATATTTATCAGATATATGGAACTGTACACCTCCAAAAAATTGCCCGTCCTTCAACCACTGTTTTGGATTGTCCAGGATGTCAATTTTGAATGTCTCATCAGATGGGGGTAGGGGATTTTTGCCAAATCTTCCGTTTCCAAAGCCAAGGGTAAAATCAAAGGGGTAGATCTGCTTGCTTGCCACAAAATACTGTGATGGATAAAGCCTTGTTCCCTGGGGGTCATTTATGGCAAAGGCAATGGCAGGCAAATATTTACCTTCAGGGATAAACTGATATTTAAAATCCATGGCCTTGTCTTTGTATTCACCATATGCGGCACTCAATGCCTTGACACCTCTTATCTGTGTTACCCTTCCTTCCATCTCAAGTCCTTTTATGGGGCTGAATACAAGATAATACCAGATATAAGGATAGGTCATACCTACGCCTGCCCTAAAACTATTTTCCCTTAAAACCCTTGCAGTGGGTATCTCCATTAGGCCTGTGGTGCCCCAGTTTGCAGGATTAACAAAAGGTTCATCCGCTGCATAGGCACAAAACAATCCACTTTTTTTTGTTTGAAAAATTTCAATGGTTAAAAGAATATGAAAAAAGGCAAATAAAAATAGAATAGAAAGGAGTTTAGATGATTTAAATATAACAGTACCTTTTTGCACTATTCCTTATCACTTTTATAAATTTTTAAATCCATTTATCTAATTAAAAATCGTTTTAAAGGCGTTTACCAAGAATTCATTGATTTTATACTTATTTTTTCTTTTATTTCCATAAAAAAATTGGATATTTCGTGTATTATAGATTAAAGGCAGGTACTTTATTTACTATCCATATCTATACTGAACGCCATACTCTCCCTTTGGGTATTCCCACTCTATTGCCCCTTCCACACAAGCAATCTTACATGTCCCGCACTCAAGGCAGCCGGCATATTCCACTGATATCTCGTTATTCTCTTCGTTGTATGAATAGAGATGGCCGGGACATATAAAGAGACAGTATTTTATCCTGCATCTGGTTCTGCATATCTCATGGTTTATTTTGATATGGGATTCCTTATCAGTTTTAAATGCATTCAGGGCAAGCTTTTCATCCACCCTCATAGATACCTCATATGTTTTTTATACTGTAGATTTCTTTTAATCTCTTAAAGCTCATAATGCCTGAAGATTTCAGTTCCTTCCACAGTGTTGAGCCTATTTTTTCTTTAGGGCCCTCGCCGAACCACATGACCTTCTCCACAAATAAAGGAAAATATTTTGGATAGAACGTAAAAAAAGCATCATTATCGAGGAATTCCGGCATGTCCTTACAGTTATACATATCCTTCAAAACAAAAGAGTCTTTAAGTTTTGTCTCATAAAGAGAAAGTGTCTTTTCAGAAAAATCACCATTTTCATGCGCCTCGACGATTGTTTCTGCAGCGAGGATCCCTGAGGCTATGGCAAACTCCATGCCCCTTACCGTAACACCCATATTGAGGGCAAATCCTGCCGCATCTCCTGTAACAAGTATGCCGTTACCATATAGTTTTGAAAGATTATTATATCCCCCTTCAGGTATTACATGGGCAGAGTACTCCATGATGCTGCCACCCTCTATGAGCCTTTTAATCTCATATCTTTCCTTGAATGCCTCTATCAATGTATGGGCTTCAATGGTAGGAGCCTTCTCCATGATAGCCTTTATCCCCACCACAACCCCCAATGATATGGTCTCTTTATTTGTATATAAAAAGCCACCACCAAACATCCCTTTTGTGACATCTCCTATGAATAGATGGGCACATCCTTCGTCTTTTTCTACATTGAACCTGTCATTGATCTTTTCCTCTGAAAGCTCTATTATCTCTTTTATTCCCACGGCATAGTTTTTCGGTTTCATCTTTGGTTTAAGACCTGCCTTTTCAGCAATAAAAGAAAGCACACCATCCGCAGCAACAACAACACTTGCAGGGATCTCTTCTTCCCCTGCCTTTATACCTATTACTTTGTTGCCATCTCGGATGATATCATCGACCCTGTACTTGGGAATAACAAATACACCCTTTTCCATTATTCTTTCAGATAGCCACCTATCAAAGGTTGAGCGCAATATGGAGTAACTGTGAGGGTTTGTCCTGAATTTCTCTCCTGTAAAATCAATATTCAGAGAGTTTCCTTCACCGAATAGGCTCCATCTCTCCCTCACGATCTTTCTTTCAAATGGGGCGCTATCAAGCATATTACCCGCAAGGGTTTTTATGGGTTCAAGATATAACCTTCCTCCTGTTACATTTTTACTGCCAGGAAAGTCACCCCTTTCAAGGACTATCACCTGTAACCCTGCATCTGCAAGCCTGTATGCACAGGCAAGTCCTGAAAGGCCACCCCCTACAATTACCACATCTATCTTTTCCACATTACCCCTCTTTTTTTGCAGATATCAACTCTTCTTTTAAGGCAGGCAGGATATTAAACAGATCATCCACGATGCCATAGTCTGCATATTGAAAGATCAAGGCATTCGGGTCTTTATTTATTGCCACCACTACCTTTGATGTATCCATACCCATTGTATGGTGGAGTGCACCGGATACACCGCATCCTATATAAAGTTTAGGTGATACGGTCTTTCCACTTTTTCCGATTTGATCTTCGTAATCACGCCATTTACTGTCTACCACTGCTCGCGAGGCCCCAACCCTTGCACCTATTATTTCTGCAATCTCTTCAAGTAATTTAAAGTTTTCAGGGTCTTTCATGCCCCTTCCACCGCATATTATAAAGTCAGCCTCCTGTAAATCCACCTTTTTTGATTGACCTTTTGTGATATTTATTAAATTTATCCGTGGATCCATTTCTGCATCTATCTTTTCTTTTATGATCTCTCCTGACCTTTTGCCATTTTCTATTGCAAAGGAATTGGGTCGAAAGGTGATTACTACCCTTTCGGCATTTTTCGGTGATACCCAGGATATGATCTTTCCACCGTAAATGGGTTTTCTTACCTTCAATCCTTTTTCGTCCAACTCTATGCCTGTTGCATCTGATATGAAAGCTGCGCCTATCCTTGCGGCAAATCTTGGAAACAGGTCTTTTCCTGTTATTGTGGATGCACCAATTATAAGAAAAGGGTCATATTTTTTTGTGATTTTTTCCATTGTATCTGTAAAGACATCACATCTGTAATCTTTAAAGACATCATCATCCACAACAACTATTCTGTCTGCATATGATGTTATACCATCTGCAAGACTGCTTATGTCTTTTCCAATAATCACTGCCAAAAGGTTAGATGCCATCTTCTTTGAGAGTTCGTCTGCTTTTGATAAAAGCTCAAAATTCGTCTTTCTTATGTTTCCATCTTTGCATTCTATAAATATACAGATATCCTTTCCCATATGATCTCCTTAAGTTATAAAACTTTTGCCTCTTCTTTTAAGAGTTTCACGAGTTTTTTTGCCTTTTCTTGAGGTGTTTCGCCGTCTATTATCTTTACCGGTGGCCTTGCCTTTGGTGTTTCATAAAATAAAACCTCTATTTTGGATGTGTCTTTTATGAGTTCTTCTTTTTTTAATCCGAGTGTAGTGGGGTCTATAACGGGTATATTTGCCTTCATGGCCTTCATCACACCTGTGATTAAAGGCACCCTTGGTTCATTTATACCTTTCTGGGTTGTGAAAAGGGCAGGGAGTTCCACCTCAATTGTTCCCTTTCCACCTTCCGCATCGCTTTCCACTATCATATGTTTATCATCCTTCACATCGAGTTTTAATATGGCACTTACATGGGGTATATTTAGAAACTCTGCTACCATTGCACCTATGGCACCGTTTTCATCATCAATTGCCTGGCGACCGCACAAAATTATGTCAAAACCTTCCTTTTTTGCAAATTCAGAAAGGATCCTTGCGGTAATTAGCGGATCTTCTGTGTCAAGGTCTGTGTTGTCTATTAGAAATGCCTGATCCGCACCCATGGCGATGGCAGTTCGTAGAGCCTCTATTGCCTTTTTTCCTCCATATGTGCATACAGTGATTTTGCTATCCTTTAATTTTGTCTTTAATCTTATCGCCTCTTCCACTGCAAACTCGTCAAAAAAATTAAGATTATACTTATTTTCAATCTCCAAAGACTTGTTATCACCCTTTATCAAAATCCTTGCCTCTGTATCAGCAACCTGTTTTATAAAGACGAGAATTTTCAAAATGAGACCTCCTGTATTTTTTAATCTATTTAAAACCAGTATGCGGGTTTTAATTTAAACATAAACCGACAAATATTTGAAGTAAAAATATATCTATAGTTTTCCTATGATGCTTCTACCAATAAAATCTTTTAATACTTCATGGGTTCCGCCTCCATAGAGGAGAAATCTTGCATCCCTGAAATATCTCTGCGGTGTATACTCATATGCAAAGGCATTTGCCCCGTAAATTCTTGTTACCTCATCCACTACTTTAAGACATACCTCTGTGGCAAACATTTTTGCCTCTGCGGCTATTGTCCTTGTATCCAAACCATTTTCCATCATCCAGGCACCATAGTATATAAGGAGTCTTGCGGCATTCATCAGGGTATCCATCTCTGCAAATTTTTCCCTTAT
>JAOAFK010000023.1 GCA_026416315.1 Syntrophorhabdaceae bacterium
ACCCATCTCTTCAATTTCCTTTTCAATATAAATCTTTCTTTCAGCCCATCTTTGAATATTTTTTCTTTTATAACCCATAAGATGGGGCACATCTTTTTTGTTTACCTTTACTTTTATATGACCTTTGACGCCACATCTTAAAAATGAAGCCATTATGGCAAGATAAAAACCTTCTGATTTCACAATGCTCCCAAAGGCAGGGTGAAAAAAACCACCGGCAATTTTTTCCTTTATTACCTCGTTATCTGTTAAACCCATCTTTACAACCGGGATATTCAGTGACAGGCAATTAAGATAAATATAAAGCGACCTTTGCACAGCCTCATGGAAATCACAGGGCACGAAATCGCCTTTTATAAACGCATCATATATGGGTGTATCCTTTAAAATTACAAGGGGGTAAATCCTTATGTATGCAGGGATAAGTGATTTTATGTGCTCAACTGTATTGGCTATATCACATCTTTCTTCATCGGGTAAGCCCACCATAACCTGCATGGCCACATGAAATCCTTCTTTTTTCAATAAGTGATAGGCCTTATAGAAATCTGTCACTGTGTAACCCCTGCTTAGCTTTGTGAGTAATATGTCATTAAACACAGGGATACCGAGTTCTATAACCTTCACGTTGTTTTCTTTTAAAATCTCGATGACCTCTTTTTTTAAAGGAACAGGTTTTGTAGAGATCCTGAATCCAGTGATATGTTCCCTATAATCTTCAAAAAGAGAAAATATTTTTTTTAGTAAAGACGGTTGAATACCGAAGATATTCCCTCCAAATAGACCTACCTCGAATGTTTGATGGTTGGAGAGGGATTTTTCTATTATTTTTTCTATATTAAATTCTCTTATGTCTGTAATAGATATCTGGTCACAATATATGCATTTTGTATCGCAACCGAGATGGGGTAAAAACACAGGGCATAACATAGGTCACGCTGTTTCCTTTACTTTAAGTATATCCTTTGCTACAATAACGCAAAAAATTATGACTGTAAAGCATTTTATTTGCATCATTTTTATAATTTTTTTTAGTATTTCCTGTACAAGGTCAAAAGACCCTCTGTTCTACGATGAAAAGGGCACTCCAGCTTATGGTGACACAATCATTACTGCCTCCATTGGAGAGCCTTCAAATCTTATACCCATCCTTGCAACAGACAGCCCATCCCATGAAGTGGCTTCTTTTATATATAATGGCCTTGTAAAATACGATAAAAACCTCAACATAGTGGGTAGTCTTGCCCGATCCTGGGAAATTTCAAAAGATAACCTTACAATCACATTCCATCTGAGAAGGGATGTTAAGTGGCATGATGGCACACCCTTTACTGCCCATGATGTGATGTTCACATATAAGCTCATAGTAGACCCTAAGACACCCACTGCCTATGCCGGTGATTTCATCCTTGTTAAAGAGGCAAAGGTATTGGATGATTACACCTTCAGGGTAACATACGGAAAACCCTTTGCCCCATCCCTTATAAGCTGGTCAACGGCCATATTACCAAAGCACCTTCTTGAAGGAAAAGATATTACACATACCCCCCTTTCAAGAAGGCCCATTGGCACTGGGCCTTATAAGTTCTATGAATGGATTCCCGGGGAGCGGATAGTATTGACGGTGAACAAAGACTATTTTGAAGGAAGGCCTTACATTGACCGCTATATAATGCGTGTCATACCGGATAGTGCGACCATGTTTTTAGAATTAAAAAGATACGGCATTGATATGATGGGCTTAACACCCCTTCAGGCAGTGAGACAGACAGATTATCCTGCCTTTAAAAGGGAATTCAACAAGTTCCGATACCTTTCCTTTGGTTATGTGTATCTCGGCTACAACCTTAAACACCCGTTCTTTAAAGACAAAAGGGTAAGACAGGCAATAACTCATGCTATAAACAAAAAAGAAATCATAGAGGGGATTCTCCTCGGTCAGGGTGTTGAGGCAGACGGACCATACAAACCAGATATGTGGGCATACAACGCTAATGTAAAGAAATATCCCTATGATAAGGAAAAGGCAAGGTCCCTTTTATATGAAGCAGGTTTTAAGATAGGCAAGGATAACATCCTTTATAAAAACGGCTCTCCTTTTGAGTTCACCATCCTTGTAAATCAGGGCAACGATGTGAGGATAAAATGTGCAGAGCTCATCCAGAAAAGACTTTCTGAGATAGGTATCAGGGTTAAGATAAGGGTTATAGAATGGGCAAGTTTTATAAATGAATTCATAGACAAACGTAATTTTGAGGCAGTGATACTTGGCTGGAGCATCCCCCATGACCCTGATATATTTGACATCTGGCATTCATCAAAACAAGGTAAAAAGGAGTTGAATTTTATCTCCTTTGAAAACAAAGAGGTGGATGAACTCTTGGTCAAGGCAAGGCATACCCTGAATAGAGATGAGAGAAAAAAATACTACTACAGGATACAGGAGATCCTTGCCGAGGAACAGCCCTATACATTTTTATTTGTGCCCTATGCAAATGTAGCTGTGCATAAGCGTTTTAAAGGCATTGAACCCGGCCCTGCTGGTCTGATGTATGATTTTATAAAGTGGTATGTCCCAGAAAAACAGATGAGGTATAGACAGCAATGATACGGTATCTCATAAAAAGACTTGCCCTTATGATACCCATGCTTTTTGGTATTACCCTTATCTCTTTTGTAGTTATACATCTCACCCCCGGTGAACCCGGAATCATTGAGGCGGAGATGAATCCCAAGGTAACAAAAGAGGTGAGAGAGAGGATAAGGGCATACTATGGCCTCGATAAACCCATTCATGTCCAGTATTATATGTGGCTTAAAAGAATAGTGAAGCTCGATTTCGGTATATCTTTCGCCTCAGATAGAAGGCCTGTCATTGACAAAATAAAGGAAAGGATTCCCATAACCGTTTCCATAAACCTCATATCCATGGTCCTCATATTTATTATAGGGATACCCATTGGCATCTATTGTGCAAAACACAAGGACACAACCATTGATAAGGCACTTACTGCCTTTGTCTTTGCAGGATATGCTGCCCCTACATTCTGGCTTGCCTTACTTTTGATGATTTTTTTCGGTGTTTATTTAGAGTGGTTGCCCATATCAGGCCTTAAATCCTTTAATTTTCATGAACTCTCCTTTTTTGAAAAGATATTAGATGTGGCAAGTCATCTGATACTGCCTGTAGGCATATCTGCCTTCGGTGGCCTTGCAGGTATTTCGAGGTACATGAAGAGCAGTCTCCTTGAGGTTTTAAGACAGGAATACATAACAACTGCATATGCAAAGGGCCTGCCAGAAGACATGGTTTTAAAAAAACATGCCCTGAAAAATGCCTTACTGCCTGTTATAACCATAATAGGCCTTTCAGTACCAGGGCTTATTGGAGGAAGTGTTATTTTCGAGAGCATCTTTTCCATTCCAGGTATGGGGCAACTCTTCTACATGAGTGTCATGGCAAGGGATTACCCTACCATCATGGGTATCCTTGTCATAGGTGCATTTCTAACACTTATTGGAAACCTCCTCTCTGATATCCTCTATGCTGTGGCGGACCCGAGGATAAGGATAGGTTAGGGTTCTCATGGAGGCAATAGATATCCATATCCACGGTTTTTTCGGTTCAGATACAAAGGATGCCTCACCTGAAGATATTCTAAACATGGCCATGATGCTCTCAAAAAAAGATATAAAGGGTTTTTTACCCACAGTATATCCCCGGGAAATTGAAGATATGAGGGATGACATGGAGGCCATAAAAAAGGCAATGGCCATACAAAAAACAGAAGGGATATATAATCAGGCTGAAATATTAGGCGTAAATCTTGAAGGACCTTTTTTAAATCCTGTAAGATGCGGCAGCCTAAACCCAAACACATTTATTGCCCCCACAGAAAAACATCTAATAAGACTTATCGATGGTTTTGAGGACATGATAAGAATAATCACCATTGCCCCTGAACTCGAAGGTGCCCTAAAGGTGATTAAAAAGGCCACTGATTTGGGGATAAAGGTTAATATGGGCCATTCTGATGCCACATATACAGAGGCAGAGGCAGGTTTTAATGCAGGAGCAAGGGGCATCACCCATATATTTAATGCCATGCGACCTTTTCATCACAGAGAGTTAGGCATTGCAGGTTTTGGTCTTTTTAACCCAGATGTGTATATAGAAGTCATAGCAGATATGAATCACCTGCACAAAAAGACAATAGAGATGATATTCAAGATAAAAGATCCCGACCATATCATCATTGTATCCGATGCGGTAAAAAATACAGGACTTATTTCCCCTGTTGTAACCGATGATGGTAAACTTCTCGGGGGCTCTATGACGATACTGCAATCAGCAAAAAATTTAATGGATATGGGTTTAAATTGGGATGTGGTTTTTAAATGTATATCATATAATCCGAAAAAGTTTATAGGGCATTAACAGGTATATGTTATTTTAAACTTTTTTTAATAGCATTATATGCAGATATGTAAGGGATACCGATATCATCTGCTATCTTTTTAACATCATCAAACTCAATATGGGTTTTTATGCATTCACCTTTTTCATTATAGCCGTATTTCACGTGCACCATCCCGAAAGGTGTGTCTTCCTCTTTAATATCCCTCTTTAACACCTCTCGTGCATCCTTTCTGATTCTTATTCCAAAGGTTGTTGTTTCTGAAAAGATCGTATATTTAACCATTTCAAGATTATCATTACCAACAAGCACAGACAGTCTTATCCCGAGTCTACCCTTCTTCATATATACAGGAAAAAATACGCAATCTATAGCACCTGCTTTCCTTATTCTATCCACTACGGCACCAATATATTCGAGATCCATATCATCTATATCTGTTTCAATAATCCAGATGTCCTCAAATTCCCCTGAACCTTCTGATTCACCTATAAATAACCTTAAAACATCAGGGGTCAGGGATTTATAGGTGCCTGCACCATAGCCTATAACTTTTACCTTAATGGGCGGGATGGATTGGTGAGGCTCTGCATAGTATCTTACAATGGTTGCACCTGTGGGTGTTGTGAGTTCAAGGGGTTCATCAAAGAAGACGATCTTGAAATCTTTTAAAATCTCAAGGGTTACAGGCGGTGGATTAGGAATGATACCGTGAGATGTTGAAATGGTGCCCCTACCACATGGCACAGGACCACAGAACACCTTTTCTATTCCAAAAAAATCCATGCCATGGGCCACACCGATTAAATCAATGAGGGTATCTATGTTTGACAGTTCATGGAAGTGAAGCTCATCCCTTGAGGTATTATGGATCTTGGATTCGGCATTAATAAGTATTTCAAGCATACCAAGGGCATCGTGTTTTATCTTTTCATGAATATCCATTTCATGGATGATGGCTTCCATCTCATTAATGGTGAGATGGATGTCCCCATGGCCTATCTTCAGATGGATACCGTTAATAACACCATGTGAAATTGATTCAAGTTCAATCTCAGGAAGTGGCAAAGGTATTTTTTTTATTGTTTTTAAGAAGTTCTCGAAGGGATAGCCTGCATGGATCAAGGCTGCTATCATCATATCACCGCTTATACCGAATATAGGATCAATAAACATTATTTTCATAGCTAAAGCCTGTTTATAAGGGTTGCAAAATATGCAGCACCAAAACCATTGTCAATATTAAACACAGCTACTGTTGAACAGGAATTAAGCATAGATAGAAGGCCAGCAATGCCTTTTAAGCTTGCACCATATCCGATGCTTGTGGGCACGCCAATTACAGGCACCCCTACGAGCCCAGCAATCACCGAGGGTAATGCACCCTCCATACCTGCTATGGCTATAATCACCCTTGCCTTTTTTATCTTATCCATATTTCCAAAAAGTCTATGGATACCTGCAACGCCCACATCGTATAGCCTTTCTGTTTTGTTACCAAAAAAGATAGAGGTTACATATGCCTCTTCTGCCACATTTATGTCACTTGTGCCTGCTGTGACAATAAGGATTTCCCCTTTTCCGATAATCGTCATATCCTCTTTTATATAGAAGCAGCCTGCCCTCTCATTAAACACACCTTCTTCAAATTTTTTACAGAGGGCATGACCTGTCTTTTTATTTATCCG
This sequence comes from Syntrophorhabdaceae bacterium, assembly GCA_026416315.1. Lineage (GTDB taxonomy): Bacteria > Desulfobacterota > Syntrophorhabdia > Syntrophorhabdales > Syntrophorhabdaceae > JAKORG01. The sequence goes on from JAOAFK010000023.1 coordinate 6,107, forward strand.
GGTGATAAGGACATCCTGATTCTGCCTTCTTAAGGCCTCTATGATATCACATAATTCAGTCAGTGTTTTCCCCTTACCAAAAACAACCTCCTGAAGACCTTTGCGTAAAGACCTGTGATGATCTATCTTTGTATGGTATAGATCCTCATAAGGTAAAACTTTTAGTCGTTCGTAAGCCTCTTCAGGAGAGATCATTCCCTGTTTTATTCCTTCTAACAGTGTTTTTATCTCTTTCTCTATCATGGTATTTTTTATTCCGCTAAAAAGGCATTCTTTACAATCTTTACACCATTTTTAGTTATGCCCACTACATCAAATCGTGCCTTTTTGTTATTCAATTTATGAGATTTGAGATAGTACTGGGCAGACATTATTATGTGTCTTTTCTTTACCTCAGTTATAGAATGAAGGGGGTCACCGAATGTTTCGGTGTTTCTCTTTTTTACCTCAATAAAGACAAGATATCCACCTTCTTCGGCTATTATATCTATTTCTCCAAAGGGATTTTTATAATTCCTCTCTATGATTTTATAACCTCTTGACCTGAGAATACTTGTGGCCCTGTCTTCTCCTTCTATGCCCTGTTCTTTTTTAAAAGTGGTCAATGTATTCCCTTACCCCCCTGAAGGTCTTTCTGTGAATGGGTGTTATACCGAATTTTTTTATGGCATGTTTGTGTTCTTCCGTAGCATATCCTTTATTCTCTTTAAAATTGTATTCAGGATATGTCTCGTGATATGTTTCCATGATCTTATCCCTTGTAACCTTTGCGATAATGGAGGCACATGCGATAAAAAAACATTTTTTATCACCTTTTATAACAGGTTTTGTCTGGTAAAATCCCTTGATCTTGTGATTTCCATCTATCAATATCAAATCTGGTGTAATCTGTGCATCTTTTAAAGCCCTCTCCATTGAAAGGAGGCTTGCCTTTAGGATATTTAATTCCTCTATTTCTTTATTGTCTGCAATACCAATGCCTATGGTATAGGCATTTTCAGTAATCCATTGGAAGAGCTGTTCTCTTACCTTTTTATCTAATAATTTTGAGTCATTGACCCCGCAGATATTGTCAGGAATATGCTGCCATACCACGCATGATGAGACAACAGGGCCTGCAAGGGGGCCTCTGCCTGCCTCATCTATGCCTGCAATGATCCCTTTCAGGTGGCACGCCATCAGTCTCTTTTCTCTTTTAGCTTTGCCGCCTTTCCTTTGAGGTCCCTTAAATAATAAAGTTTTGACCTTCTAACCTTGCTCTTACCCACAATCTCTATCTTTTCTATTAAAGGTGAATGCAAGGGAAATGTCTTCTCGATGCCCACACCATACGAGACCTTTCTAACGGTAAATGTGGCCCTTGTGTTTCCACCCCTTTTTCTGATCACAACACCTTCAAACATCTGGATGCGCTCTTTGTCACCTTCAAATATCTTGGTGTAAACCCTTACGTTATTACCCACATTTACCTCGGGTAAGTCAAGCCTCATATGCTCTTTTTCTATCACATCAATTACCTCGTTCATTTTTGCCTCCTCTTTCTCCAAATAATCTATCAAGTATTATGCCTATGGCAACCCTTAAGGACAGGTGATTGTATTCATAAGTTCCCCTTATGGGTTCAAGCATTCTGTCACATATCTCCACGGTCTCATCCGTTAAACCCCAACCTGTACCGAAGAGCAAAAGGATATGTTTTCTTTTTTTATGGACAAGGGTTTTTACTTCGTCGTATCCAATTGCTTTATGGGGTCTTAACTTTGAAGATGTCCCTATTACCATCATGTCTGTTTCCTTTTTTATTTCATCGAGTAATCCTTCAAGGCTTTCCCTCATGGCAATTGTATTTAGTGCCGCCGACCTTATAGGGTTATAATCAGCACCATATCCATGTCTCCAATGTTCAATAAGCCTTTCCATGATCATCCTCTGTTTTGGAAGAGGAGTAACAATATAACACATTTTAATCCCAAAAGTCATGCAGGTTCTTGCAATATCATGCAATTCGAGGCTATTTATACTTGTTGCCACAATTTCCCTGTTTTTATTATAAACGGGATAATGTATCACACATATGCTGAAATTATTCAGTTAATTCCTCCATGATTTCTCTTATAAAAAGTTCATCCTCTTTATCGGGCTTAAATCTCTCCATAAGGTCAGGCCTTCTTATTATTGTCTTTTTTATGGACTCTTTTCTTCTCCATTTTCTAATCTCTTCATGGTTTCCTGACAGTAAGACCTTTGGGACAGCCATGTCCATAAAAACCTCCGGTCTTGTGTACTGGGGGTATTCAAGGAGGTTATCTTCATGACTTTCATGTAAAATCGAGTCTTTGTTACCTAATACGCCTGGTATATACCTTGATATGGAGTCAATGAGGACAAGGGCAGGTATTTCACCACCTGAGAGTATATAATCCCCAATTGATATCTCTTCATCTACAAAGTTTGTAATTCGCTCGTCAATACCTTCATATCTCCCACAGATAAGACATAAATGGTTTTTTCTTGAAAGCCTTTTAGCATCTCTTTGGTTGAATAACCTACCCTGTGGTGTAAGAAGTATATAATATGGTTTACCGAAAGTTTTTTCTATGTGCATCATGGCATTATATATGGGCTCCACCTTCATTATCATACCTGGGCCACCACCATAGGGAGTATCATCACATGTTTTATGGACATCATTAGCAAAATCTCTGATATTTACAATATTGAATGAAATAAGGTTATTTTCCCGGGCTTTTTTGAGGATGCTTTCATTAAGGGGAGATTCAAAAATTGCGGGAAAAAGGGTAAGTACAGTGAAGATCATGCAAGGAATCCCTCTCCTTCCACCTGTATAACAGATTCTTTTAGGTCTATGGACTTTATGTATATATCTATCATGGGTATGAGTATCTCTTTTTCCCTTTTAACCACAAGTATGTCGTTTGCCTTTGTGTGTATGATATGGTCTACAATACCGATGATGGTGCCTTTTTCATCTATTACATTGAGTCCTATTAACTGATAGTCATAATACTCATCTTCATTGAGGGGAGGAAGGTCTTCTTCCTTCACAAACAGTTCTTTATTTGTGAAGGAAGTTACCTTCTCAATGGTATCATGACCATGAAATTTTATGAAGAAAAAACCCTTTTGCTGTCTAATGCGCTCCGGTTTTATCTCTACCCATTCATCAGCCTTTTTTATGAGAAAGGTTTTATAATTGTATAATCCTTCTGAGGTTTCATTGTAGTATAAAAATTTTACCTCTCCCTTCAGACCATGGGTAGAGACAATCCTTCCAATGGAGACGCATTTCATTATTCGATAATTTCAAGTACCGCCCTTTTCTTTGCCTTTGTGGATGCTGCACTCAATATTGTCCTCATGGCCCTTGCAGTTCTTCCCTGCTTGCCAATGACCTTGCCAAGGTCATCCTTGGCTACGTTTAGCTCAATCACAGATGTTTTTTCTCCCTCAATTTCTGTAACTTTCACCTGGTCGGGATTGTCAACCAAAGCCTTAGCGATGAACTCGATTAAGTCTCTTAACATAATCTACCTCCGAATTTTATAGTGTTAGTTCGTTTAAAATCCCTTGTTTTTTAAAGATGTTTTCTACTGTTTTTGTGGGTTTTGCACCTTTTTTAAACCACTCTTTGATCTTTTCCTTGTCAAGGGTAATTACTGCAGGTTCCCTCAAGGGGTCATATGTGCCTACATTTTCTATAAACCTGCCGTCTCTCGGATAAATACTATCTGCCACAACAATCCTGTAAAAAGGTTTCTTTTTTGTTCCGTAACGGGCGAGTCTGAATCTAACAGCCAATCCTTTCACCTCCTATCTGAATAGTAGTTGTTTTGGTAGACCTTTTATGCCACCTTTTGAAAATTTTTTAATCATCTTTTTTGCCTCTGCGTATTTTCTAAGAAGCTCATTTACGTCTTGAACCTTTGTTCCACTTCCTTTTGATATGCGGAGCCTCCTGCTGCCATCTATAATATGAGGGTATAACCTTTCTTTTTTTGTCATGGAGTTTATTATGGCCTCCATCTTTTTTATTTCCTTTTCAGCCTCTGCAAAATTTATGGCACCCTTTAATTTATTCAATCCAGGAAACATGCTGATTATAGACTCCAAGGATCCGAGTTTTTTCATCTGTTTTATCTGCTCTCTGAAATCTTCGAGGGTAAATTCATCCTTTCTTATCTTTTTTTCAAGCTCTATTGCCTTTTTTTCATCGAATAATTCCTGGGCCTTTTCAACAAGGGTAATGACATCGCCCATACCAAGGATACGGGATGCCATCCTTTCAGGATGAAATGGCTCTAAGGCATCTAACTTTTCACCAACTCCTATAAGTTTTATGGGTCTTCCTGTTACTGCCCTTATTGATATGGCAGCACCACCCCTTGTATCACCATCAAGCTTTGTAAGGATTACACCATCAATTCCGACCCTTTCATTAAAAGTCTTTGCAATACCTACAGCATCCTGACCTGTCATGGAATCTATTACAAGTAAGGTTTCTCTTGGGTTCAGGACTTTTTTCTGATTTATAAGCTCCTCAATCATCTCGTCGTTTATATGTAGCCTTCCCGCTGTATCCACGATTATAGTATCAAATCCATTTTTCCCTGCAAATGCCTTTGCCTCTATGCATATGGTGACAGGGTCTTTAATATTATCTATAGAAAAGGTAGGGATGTTGATCTGATTGCCAATCTTTTTTAACTGTTCTATGGCTGCTGGTCTATATATATCAGAGGGCACAAGAATGGGTTTTCTTCCTTTTTTTCTCAAAAACAGGGCAAGCTTTCCTGCTGTGGTAGTTTTTCCTGATCCCTGAAGCCCTGCCAGTAAAATGGTAACAGGAGGTGGACCTGATACATTCAAAGGCACATGGGCCTTGCCTAAAAGCTCACAGAGTTCATCGTAGACTATCTTTATAAACTGCTGGCCAGGGGTAATACTTGTTAATACTTCAGTACCCAAGGCCTTTTCTTTTATCTTTTCAAGAAAATCCTTTGCTACTTTATAATTTACATCCGCCTCAAGAAGGGCTATGCGCACTTCCCTTAAAGAGTCTTTTATGTTATCCTCGGATAACTTACCGTAACCTCTTAATTTTTTAAAGGTCGCTTCTAATCTTTCCTGTAACCTTTCAAACATATCTTATTAAGATAATGGAAAAAACAAATATAGTCAATGATAATCAATTTAATTTACTTTTTTATGAGTTCTACATGTACTTCCCCGCCAAAGATATCCTCAAGTTCTTTATTCAATTGATTAAAATTTTCGAGGTTATCGAATTCTACAACAAGTTCCCTGTCATCTAAAACCTTCAATCTCCCGTATTTCTTCACAATTTCTATTACCCTGTGAGGGTCCACCGTGACCCAGCCCTTCATCCTTTTTACAAGCTCTTCTCCGTTGAAGGCCCTCTCTATAGTAAGGTCCACCTTTCTCAGTTTTGCCTCCCATCCAATGAGGGCAGGCTGGACAACGAAAGGCGTGACAGGGTCATGCATGGCTGCACATCTAAACCATAACTTTGCCCTTATCATAAGAAACACCCCTTAAAATTTAAGAATTTAAAACATTCTATCAATACTAAAATATATGGGCAAGAGAAAAATACCGTTAAAAGTATATTCACTATTGTAAGTTAGGGTCAAAAAAATAACTATATTATTTAGGTTGACAACAAAATAAAGTTTTTATATAATGTTCATTATAGTGAATTATGTATAATGCACCTGTAATAAAAAAGGCCTTTGATGTGATAAAACTCATGGTGGATGACTATAATCCCCTTGGTGTAACAGAGATATCGAGGCGTCTTTCCATAAGTAAAAGCACTGTTTTCGGGATATTAAAGGCCCTTGAAGAGGAAAGGCTCATTATTAAAGACACCACAAATAAAAAATACCTTATCGGTCCTGGTTTATTCGAGCTATCCAAAAAAGTATTTAAAGGGGGTGAACTGACAACTATTGCAAGGCCTTATCTTGAAAGGCTTGTGAAAGAGGTAGATGAAACGGTTTTTTTATGTATCAGGATAAATGATAAAATTGAAACCATCGATGTTGTGGAGGCAAAAAAGACGGTTAAAATATCTGTACCCCTTGGCATAAAAATGCCTATAACAGCATCAGTGCTCTGTAAAATATTTTTATCGCCATTGAATAATGATGAAATCAGGGAGTTTTTATTAAAAAAGGGGCTACGTAAATATACGGAAAATAGTATCACCGATATAGACAGATTTATAGAAGAGATAGAAAAGACAAGAAAGTTAGGTTACAGTCTTGATCTGGAAGAATTCTTAAAAGGGGTGAGGGCTCTGGCCTCACTCCTCCACTATGCTGATGGAGCCGTTGCAGGTGCCCTGTGCATCCTCGGTTTTACAAGTTCGTTCAAAGATGAAAAGATACCTTTCATGATCGAGAAACTGAAGGAGACTACCCTTCTTATAAATGAAAGGTTGAAATTGCTTAATATAAAATAGTGAAAAACTTTTTTCATGAATACAACTAAATTTCTTTTGTTTTTTTGCAGTGTTCTGTGTCTTTTTTTAATTTCATGTGCAAGCACGGGAAAAAAAACAGAGAAATGCACTGAGATAAATAGAAAATACGTTGACTGTTTTTATGATACAGAATCCGAAAATCTGAAGTGTCATATAAGCTTTGACCAATCGAATTTTTTTACACTACCTGGTAAAAAATTGACCATGATGGCCGATTCAGGTGAACGACTTGAGCTCTGGTGGACCATAGACTGGCTGAGAAGAGGATATTTTTTTCCGAGATGGCGGTTTGCTTTAATGTATTTTAATCCAGACGGGACAGAGTTACAGAAGGAAGGTGTCCGCATTGGTGAATGTCGTTTTCGTGAAGGATGCAACCACGGTGTATATAAAGGGCCGGATAAAAATAAAAACAATATCCCTGACTTTATTACAGAAATCGTATGGGACAACTGGGATTACGGAGATGATGAAGGAGTGGCTGGATATCTTGACCACTATCAACATATCTATAAGCCCCATGAAAATTACTATGAAGTGACTCATTATCTGTATTTTTATCCTGAAAAATGTATACCCCCTATAAGTCCACGAAGGGAAGTATGTAAAATTTCAGATGAGTGTAAACCCCCTTATGTAATAAAGGAAAAAAGGTTGATAGAGTCTAAAAGCTTTTAGGCTTTGACATTAAATTATGCAATATGATAGATATACATGCCATGAATTTAAACATATTTAACACATTTTCAGGAAAAAAAGAGGCCTTCAAACCCATTAAAGAAAACACAGTGGGAATGTATGTCTGCGGGGTCACGGTATATGACCACTGTCATATAGGTCATGCAAGAAGCGCCATTGTCTTTGATGTAATAATAAGATATTTAAAGGCAAAGGGCTATGATGTTATTTCTGTGAAAAATTTTACAGATATAGACGATAAAATCATAAAAAAATCGAAAGAAGAGGGCATTTCCTGGAAAGATGTGGCTGAAAAGTATATCGCATCATTTTACGAAGACATGGATGCCCTACATATATTAAGACCCACATATGAGCCAAAGGCAACAGATCATATAGATGACATGATAAAGCTTGTTGAAACCCTTCTAAATCAGGGACATGCCTATATCATGGATGGTGATGTATATTTTAATGTGGAGAGTTTCACAGGTTATGGAGAGCTATCGAAGAGGTCTCTTGATGATATGTTAGCAGGTGCAAGGGTAGAAATAAATGAAAAAAAGAAAAACCCTCTTGATTTTACATTATGGAAGGCCTCAAAAGAAGGTGAACCAAGCTGGGACGCCCCTTTTGGTCAGGGAAGACCGGGCTGGCATATAGAATGTTCTGCCATGAGCACAAAATATCTCGGTAATCCCTTTGATATCCACGGTGGCGGTAAAGACCTCATTTTTCCCCATCATGAAAACGAACGTGCTCAGACAGAGGCTGCAACAAAAAAAAGATTTGTCAATTACTGGATTCATAATGGTTTTGTAAATATTGAAAAAGAAAAGATGTCAAAATCTTTAGGCAATATACTTTTAATAAAGGATTTTATAAAGGAATACCATCCTGAGACATTAAGGCTATTTTTCCTTTCAACACATTACAGAAGTCCTGTTGATTATAACGAAAAAGCCATAGAAGATGCAGACAGTGCCCTTTACAGGCTTTA
>JAOAFK010000098.1 GCA_026416315.1 Syntrophorhabdaceae bacterium
AACCCTTTTTCTTCCTGAGGGAAAAATTACAAGAAATAAATGGTGGACAGCCTTTGCATATAGAATAAGAGGGAGTATTGATATAGATGAAGGAGCAGTCCAGGCTATATTAAATAGAGGTAAAAGCCTTCTTCCATCAGGTATAGTGAATGTCACAGGAGATTTCTCAAGAGGTGATTGCGTAAACTTAAGAAGTGTAACAGGAAAGGTTATTGCAAGGGGTATTACAAACTACTCTTCTTCTGACATAGGAAAAATTAAAGGAATAAAAACTATTGATATAGAGAGAAAACTCGGCTATAAATACACGGATGAAATAATACACAGGGATAATATGGTGATATTATGAAACCACAAGAATTAGCAAAGGAGACAAAAGTAGCATCATCCGTTTATGCCCATTTGAGCACAGAAAAAAAGAATAGCGTTTTATTGAGACTTGAAGCCCTTCTTTCTGAAAAGAGAGACCTTATCATTGAAGAAAATAAAAAGGACATAGAGCTTGCAAAGGCAAATGGATTGCAAAGTAGTATTATTGAAAGGTTAAGAGTAGATGATAAGGTGATAAAAGAGATGCAGGCGAGTATAAGGGATGTGGTGAACCTGCCAGATCCTGTTGGAGAGATAACAAGGACATGGAGAAGGCCTAATGGATTGCTTGTGGGAAGAATGAGAATTCCCATTGGTGTTATTTTCGTTATATACGAATCAAGGCCAAATGTAACTATTGAGGCATTTTCTTTATGCCTTAAAAGTGGAAATGCAGTGATATTGAAAGGAGGCTCTGAAGCAATACATTCAAATATTGCCTTGTACAATATTATAAAAGAAGCACTTGAAAAAGAACAGATCACAGAAAAGGGTGTAAGATTGATAGAAACAGGGGACAGGGAGTATATTTATGCCCTTCTTGAGCAAGATGAGTATATTGACCTTGTTATACCAAGAGGTGGAGAATCTTTAATTAGAAATGTGGTTCAGCATGCACGCATTCCTGTACTTAAACACTACAAAGGTGTCTGTCATATATTTGTGGATGAATCTGCAGATTTTGATATGGCTTATAAGGTGTGTATAAATGCCAAAGTTCAAAAACCTGCTACATGCAATGCCATGGAAACCCTTCTTGTTCATAAAAATATTGCAGAAGCATTTTTACCTGAAATGGTAAGGCTTTTTAAGGAACATAAGGTTATTGTGAAAGGGTGTGAAAACACTATAAAAATTGTAGGGGGCATAGAAAAGGCGCAGGAGCATGACTGGTATGAAGAATACCTTGACTATATTATCTCTATAAAGATTGTTGAAGACATTGATGCTGCCATAAGCCATATAAGACAATACGGTTCTGAACATACTGATGCAATTATTACAAGGGATTATAATAATGCATGGAGGTTTGTAAAAGAGGTAAACTCATCCCTTGTTCTTGTTAATGCCTCCACAAGGTTAAATGACGGGTTTCAATTAGGACTTGGTGCTGAAATGGGGATAAGTACAACGAAACTTCATGCATTTGGTCCCATGGGGCTTGAAGAACTTACTGTAACAAAATTTATAGCATTTGGTGATGGACAGTTGAGGCAGTAATGAAGATAGGTTTATTTGGCGGCACATTTGACCCGATTCATCTGGGGCATTTAAGGGCGACAGAGGAAATCAGAGAAATGTTTTCTCTTGATACTGTGTATTTCATACCTGTGTATATACCTCCTCATAAGAGAGATAAAAAGATTGCCAACTATGAAGATAGAATAAACATGATAAGGCTTTCCATAAGAGGAAACAGATTCATGAAGCTATCTGATATTGAGATAAAAAGGGGCGGCATTTCCTATTCCTATGACACGATTTGTTATTTTGAAAATAAATTTAAAGATATATATTTCATTATTGGCATTGATGCTTTTTCTGAGATAAATACCTGGCATAGATATGAAGAACTTTTTTATCATACGAATTTTATAGTCATGGTGAGACCCAGTGCCTTAAAGCACTCTTACCTTGAAATATTTCCTAAAGAAATAAAAGGCCACTTAGAAGATGAAGGGGACGGTATATTTAAACATAGTTCAGGAAAAAAAATCTTTTTTAAGGATGTAACACAACTTGATATATCCTCTACAAGGATAAGGCGCCTTATAGAACAAAATAAATCAATAAGATATCTTGTGCCTGATAAGGTTGTTATATATATAGAAAAAAGGGGGCTATACAGGGGTTAAGTGGAAGCTATAGAAAAGGCAAAGTTATGTGGTCGTTATGCAGGAGAGAAAAAGGCAAAGGATATTTTGATTTTAGAACTAAAAGGACTAACAGATATTGCAGACTATTTTTTACTGGCAAGCGGGACCAGTGAAAGGCATGTAAGAACTATAGCAGAATATATTGAAGAATCCATGAAGGAGGCAGGCATAAAACATTTATACACTGAAGGTTATAAAGAAGGCAGGTGGGTGATAATTGATTACAATGATTTTGTGGCCCATATATTTCTTGAAGAATTAAGAGAGCTTTATGACCTCGAAAGCCTGTGGATAGAGGCGAAACAGATAAAGATTGAGCAGTAAAATATATAAAAAGAGGTGTAATTAATGAATAAGGAGAAACTCGAATTTTTTAAAAAAAGATTGCTTGAGATGAGAAAAGACATTCTGAAGAAGGCAAAAAAGCTCAAAGAGGATTCTTATTCCCTTGGAACTGACGGTATCCAGGACATGGCTGATGCAGCAAGTAACACCTATAATGTAGATATTCTCATGAGTATTAGCGATAATGATATAAAGATGTTAAAAGAAATTGACAGTGCCATTGATAAGATAAATAATGGTACATACGGAATCTGTGAGGAATGTGAGGAAAAAATAAATGAAAAAAGACTTGAAGCAAACCCCACAGCAAGGTATTGTATAAATTGTAAGAGGTCAATGGAACAAAAAGGTATGTAATGCCATGAAATATAAAATTTTTGTTATCATATTGTTTGTTTTTATACTGCTCTATATTTATCTGGATAATTTAAACCCTCAAAATGTAAAGTTGTACGTAGGATATGGTAAATTTTATGAAACAAGTGTATCAAGTTTTATTGTAATTGCTTTTATATTTGGTATCCTTGTTTCTGCAATAGCAGGTTTGATGGTAGATCTAAAAAATCTAATTGGAAACTGGAGAAAAGGAAGACATGAAAAAAAGTTACAGGAATTCAAAGAGTTATTTGATAAGGCAAGATCATATGCATTAAGGGGTGATAAAGAAAAGGCAGTGGATAGTTTAAACAAAATTATAAGAAAATATCCTGAAATGGAAAGCCCTTATATCTATCTTGCAAATCTTTATATATCAACAAAAGAATTTGAAAATGCCTTAAATATTCTTAATCAGGCCGAAATGAATATTGGTAAAAAAGAAAAAATACTTTTAAAGAAGGCAGGGGTAAACAAATCGTTGAATAACTTAAAGGATGCTGAAGATAATTTACTGGAAATTATTAAAATAAATGAAGCAAATATTTCAGCCCTAACTCTTCTCAGAGATATCTACATAGAAAAGAGAGAGTGGGAGAATGCATATGATGTTCAAAAAAGGATTAAAAAATTTGTAAAGGATGAACAGGAGCAAAGAAGATTTATAGGACTTAAATATGAATTGATTTTTGATTCTTATAACAAAAGAAATGAAGTAAGTGAAGAAAAAGTGATCAAAGAATTAAAAGAGATAATTGCTGAAGACAAGAGGTTTGTTCCTGCATATCTGTTTCTCGCTGATATATATAAAAAAATTGGTAAATTAAATGAAGCTGGAAGAGTATACGGAAGGGGATATACAAAAACAGGACATATCATCTTTCTTTTAAAGATGGAAGACCTCTACATTGAAAGAGGTGATCCTGGTGTAATTTTAAAGATATATAGAAGAATCATGGATATATCACCAAAAAATCGTTTGATCATATTTCTGTATGCAAGGTTATGCTTGAGACTTGAGATGATTGATGAGACAATAGACATGCTGAATAGTTTGATTGCAGATGGGGTTGATTTCCAGGGTTTACATAGAGCCATGGCCGAGGCATATATACACAGAGGAGAAATGAAGAAGGCTGTTGATGAGTTCAGACGTGCCTTTCCTATAGAAAAAGTGTACATACCCTTTGCATGTGATATATGCAATTCAAAAAAAGAAGAATGGGAGGATTTTTGTGCAAATTGTTTTAGCTGGAACACCATAAATGTAAGAACAGATGAATTCTTAAAGAGCAATATCAAAGATACGACAGATATAAAGGCAATTTATGAGATGAGTGAATGGGATAGAGAAGAACAAGAAGAAGAAAACAGGTGAGACCTGTTCTGTTATTAGTAGATAATCTTATAAAAAGTATCCTCCAAACTGTATATCATCATACATGTGCCTCATGTGGGGAAAAAGGTGATATAATCTGTAAGGCATGTAGAGATTCGTTTTTATTGATTGACCATAAAATTGTATGTCCTTTATGTGGTAGATATGTGGGTCAAAGGCTCATTTGTGGTGAATGCATGTCATCAAAAAGATATTTTTCAGAAGGGTATTTTGGTTTTTTATATGAAAATAAATTAAGAGAGGCAATTCATACCTTTAAATTTAAAGGGAGAGCAGAGGTAGGAAGATATCTTATTTCCCTCATTAAACATATTCTATTGCTTTTTGGAGACAGGGTAGACCTCATTGTTCCCATACCTATAACAGACAAAAGGTTAAAAGAAAGAGGATTTAACCAATCTTATGTGATTTCATGGGAAATATCGAAAATAATAGGCAAACCTGTAATTGATTCAGCTCTTATTAAGGTCAGAGAGACAAATGATCAGTATTTACTTTCAAAGGAGGAAAGGAAAAGAAATATAAAAGGGGCTTTTGCATTAAAAAAGGCTGATATTATTAAAGGCAAGACGATACTCCTTGTGGATGATTTATATACAACTGGTTATACTGCTAATGAGGCTTCTTATGTATTAAGTAAGGGAAAGCCCGATGCAGTAATACTTTTTGCCCTTGCAAGAACACCGTAATGAAAAAGATTTTATATATAATTTCAAGTATTTTGTTATTTTTTTTAATTTCTGCCGGGATATTCTATTTTTACCTTCCCAAAACTTTATCGATTATCATCGGCAGGGCAATTAAAGGAAATGCCCATATTGAACGAGTTGAGTTTAGTTATAAGGAGAGAGGGCTTAACTTCCATCTTACGGGTATAAAATTAGAAGGGGATTTGGATGGATCTGTTAAATCAGTTTATCTTTCCTTCAAACTCAATAAAGAATTTTGTTTTAATAACATTATAATCTCTGATTTTGATATTGCCTTAAAAGATAAAAAGAAAGAAGGAAAACCAAAATTTATTTCAATTCCTTCAGAGCTTGTGGTTTTGAAAAAAGGGATAGTAAGATGTGGTAAGAACAATTTTATTATCCATGAAATAACTATTCATCACTTCAAATATAAAAGGCTATTCTACTTTTCATTGTATGTGGAGAATGATCGTTTTTTTAATAGTGTTGAGGCAAAAGGTACTGGAAGATACACGAGGAATGAATTTGAGTTAAAAGGAGATTTAGAGACAACAGGTCTCAAAGGTGAAAATATATCTGATGGCTTGAAAGGTATTATCAATTTAAAATGCAACTTTAATTATAAAAAAGGGTTGTTGAGCTTAAAAGGCCCTTTTGACATTTTTGATTTTACATTGAAGGCAGGCTTTTTTTCAAAACCCCTTTCGATAAAAAATGTTAATGGCAATATTTTGTTGAACTATTCAAAAAAAACCTTTGATATACATATTACAGGGGTTGAATTTAAAAATATACCTTTTAATATTGCCATGAAGGTAGATTCAAAAGGCCTATATAGTCTGACGCTTGATTCAGGGTATCTCGATATAAATGATGTAAAAGAATATATATCATTCGATTATTTTTCAAAGGATACAGATAAATATATATCGTTTATAAATACGGGCAAGATGATGTTAAAAAAATTGATTTATAATAGAGATAAGGGTTTTTTATGTGAGATAGACCTAAAAAATACAGAATTTACATATGATGATATAGATCTAAAAAATATAAATGCTGGATTTGTTTTAAATAATAATAAGATCAGTTTAAAAAATCTTTACGGTCAATACAAAAATAGTATAATAAAAAATGTTTCAGGTGAAATCAGTCATTCAGAAAAATTCAATATCTCTATAAAGGGCAGTTATTCGTTAAATCTAACGGATTTATCCTCAAAGTTTGAAATAGAGGATATCAAATTCAAAAACGGTTTTTCTGAAGGTATATTCGAGCTTCATTACAGAAACAGTAAAGATTACAGTTTTTATGGTAAAGGAACATTGAAGGAAAGCGAGGTGTTATATAAAGATATTTCTTTCACGGCACATGGCGAGTATAGATTTACTAAAGATGAAATTGAATTCGATCCTTTGATACTGAAAAAGTATAATATGAATATCAATATAAAGGGTAAATATCAGAAAGATTTTTTTGATATAAGACTATCAGGCATGATGGATGTGGCCCATATAAAGCCTTTTGTAAAATTTCCTTTTGATATCAAAGGGTTAATAAATATTGATGGAGATATTAAAAAGAAAGATGGTAGGTGGGAATTTTTAGGACTTTTAAATCTGGATCATATAAGTTATAAAATCGAACATTATCTAAAGAAGGACTATGGCATAAAAAATAGTCTGGGTATTCATGCCATCAGGCAAAACAATGAAATGGATATTAGATATTTGAATTTTAAATTAGAGGATTTGACTTTAAATGCCTCAGGAAGACTTACAAATAATATGGCAACAGAGGTAAAGTTGAAGCTTTTAATACCAGAAATAAAAGATAAAGTTAATATATTCTTTTTTAACGGAGAGGACCCCAAAGGCCGAATATTAGTAGATCTTGATATAAAAGAATTGTCCTTTCCTTTAAAAAAGATTCCGTATATAACAGGTATTTTAGAAATAAAAAATGGTCATTTTAGAATACCGGATGTGCCTTCACCTGTGAGAGAAATTAATATGAAGGCATACTTTAAAGGAGATACTCTGGACATAACAGGTAACAATATAAAGTGTGGTAACAGTCTCATTAATTCTCTTAAGTTTTATTCAAAGGGCATTGATGCGCCTCAATTTAAATTGACGGTAGATATAGAGCAATTTGATTACAAGGATTTAGAAACCCCTAAAAAAATAATGATATACCCTATTAGACCAGACTCTGTCCTTGCCGATGCAAAAGGAGATATTATTATTAATGCAAAAAATGTGAAATATGAAAATAAAACAGGCGAAGGTGTATCCTTAAAAATTACCTATGACGATAGAAAATTTATTATTTCAGAGTTAAAGGCAAATGCCCTTGATGGTCACATTGATGTTCACGGCACCATTGATTTATCAAAAGTTGTACCTCAGTTAAAATTTACTGGAACCATGAAGGACATATCAAGTGGAGAGTTTTTAAAGCTGTTCGGTGCAAGGTCACATATTATAGAATCAAAGGAGCTTATCTTTTTAGATATAAATTCAAAAGGCCATTCTATAGATGATTTTATAAGGACACTCTCTGGCAAGGCAACAATATATAGTGAAGATGGGGTTATTAAAAGGATGAATTTACTTTCAAAGATATTCGGGCTTTTAAATGTATATGAACTTATAAAAGGTGATGTGGATTTACGGACAGAAGGGCTCAGGTATAAAAAAACAGGTGCCAGCTTTTCCATAGATAAAGGAATTTTTTCAACAAATGATTATATAATAGATAGTGCTTCTATGGTTATAACAGGTCAAGGTAGTCTAAGCCTTGTAGATGAGACAATAGATGGGAGGATCACCGTTTCTCCCCTTATAACCATCGATAAAATAGTAAGTAACATACCTGTATTAAGAAACATGTTAAAAGATAAAAAGAGGGGTTTTATTTATGCAGTATATGATGTAAAAGGACCTATTGAAGACCCGGACATAAAATTGGGATATATCCAGACGATAGGTAGTTTGCCCTTAAATATCCTAAGGGGTATGCTTGAATTTACTAAAAATCTGTTTAATAAAATTAAAATAAATAATTGAATAAGGGTTAAAATGGAAAAGAAGCTGAAGATAGGTATAATCGGTGCAGGTAAGGTAGGGATATCCATGGGCTTTGTTATGATTAAAAACGGGCTTGATGTGATTGCCATATCTGATAAGGATGATATCGCTTTAAAAAATGCGCATTTTTATCTTGGTGAAAAAAAAGAGATCCTATTTACAAAAAAAAATATTGATGTTGTAAAAAATACTGATGTAATTTTTCTTGCAGTGCAGGATAGGATTATAAAAGATGTTGTTCGTGAATTATATGATGAGTCAGAAGTTCTTGTAAATAAGATAATTGCCCATACATGCGGTTCAAGTCCTTCGAATATATTAAAACCCCTTGATGAAAAAGGTGCAATGCTTGGTGTTTTTCATCCACTTCAGACATTCCCTGATATTGATAGTGCCATAGAGGTCATACCTGAGACATATTTTTTTATTGAGGCTGAAGGAAAAGTCGGTGATATTTTAAAATTTATTGCGGAAAATATAGGAAAATATGCGGTCATGATAAAGGCTGAACATATGGTATTGTATCATCTTTCAGCTGTTTTTGTGTGCAATCTTTTATGTGCTTTATTATATTCAGCTGAAAATATTATGAAAAAAATTGATATAGATTTAATACCTTTCTTTCCCATTATTAAGGCTACACTAAAAAACATTGAAGAAAAAGGACCCCTATTTTCCCTTACAGGTCCTGTTATAAGAGGGGATATTGAAACTGTAATATCACATCTAAAAGCCATTGAGAACGAAGAGACTTTAAAGTCTATTTACAAAGTTCTTTCTCTGGTGGCCACCCAAATGGCAAAAGAAAGGGGAAGTCTTAATAAAGACATGTATGAAAAATTAGAAAAAATACTTACAGGAAAGGACTAAATCATGTTGGAAAAGGCTATTGAAAGATTAAAAAAAACAGAGTCATTACTCGTTATAACAGGTGCTGGTATTTCAGCTGAAAGTGGAATCCCCACATTTAGAGGTGCTGATGGTCTGTGGCAGAATTATAAGGCAGAAGAGCTTGCTACCCCATGGGCCTTTGAGAAAGACCCCGTTACTGTGTGGAAATGGTATGACTGGCGAAGGGGTATTATCTCAAAGGCAGAGCCGAATAAAGGTCATATTGCCATAAAACGCCTTGAGGAAAAATTCAATAACTTTTTTCTCATAACACAGAATGTAGACGGTCTACATGCAAGAACAGGAATAAAGCACATGGTGGAGATACATGGAAACCTATGGAGGGTGAGATGTACTAAAGATGGTAAGACTTTTATGCTATGGGACTATCCTTTGAAGGAGATACCACCAAGATGTGAGTGTGGAGGCATTTTAAGACCTGATGTGGTGTGGTTTGGAGAATCTATTCCATATGCATATCTTGAAAAATCTTATTCAGCTATAAATAGCTGTGATACCCTCATTGTGGTAGGGACATCAGGTGTTGTTTATCCTGTTGCATCTTTTCCCCAGATGGTAAAAGAAAACGGGGGATTTGTCATAGAGGTAAATATAGAGGCTACACCAATAAGTCAAATAGCGGATATTTCTCTGTTTGGTCTTTCAGGTGAAATTTTGCCTTCCCTTTTGACAGGCCTTGAGAGTTAATTCTCTTGATTATTTGTTATAAAAATCTATAGAATAATAACATGAACATGAAACAACTCAAGGCAATAACAGAAGAATTTATCAGATATCTTCAGGTAGAAAAGGGTGTGATGGCAAACACAAAAAGGGCATATAAGTCTGATATAAAAGGATTTATAGAGTTTATTGAAAAAAGCGGATATAGTGAAATAGATCACCATGCCATCAGGTCATATATTGTAAATATTTATAAACAAATTAAAAAATCATCACTTTCAAGAAAGATTTCCGCTATAAAAGTGTTTTTTAAGTTTCTTAAAAAGAAAGGCTATCTTGTTGAAAATACAGCATTAATTATAAAGAATCCTAAAACAGAAAAGCATTTGCCAAAATTTTATACAATTGATGAGATGTTTCACTTTCTTGATTATTTGCCTTCAGAAAAATGGAACCATTTAAGGAACAAGGCCATATTCGAGCTTATGTATTCAACAGGAATAAGGTCTCAAGAGGCCCTTGATATAAACATAGAAGATATCCATATTCAAGGTATGTGGGTGAGGGTGAAAGGGAAGGGCGGTAAAGAGAGGATCTTGCCTTTTGGAGAAAAGGCAAAAAAGGCGTTAGAGTCATATATAGAATGGCTTAAGGCAAATAAATTGTATAGCCCTGAAAGACCGCTATTCGTTAATTTTAGAGGAGATAGGTTATCTTACAGAAGCCTCCTTCGTATTATGAAAAAACATCAGTTGAAGGCAGGTCTTTTTAAAAATCTTACACTTCACGGTATAAGGCATTCCTTTGCAACTCACATGCTTGACAGTGGTGCAGATTTAAGAAGTATTCAGGAATTATTAGGTCATTCAAGGCTTTCTACAACACAGAAATATACCCATATCTCCATGGACAAGCTAATGGAGATATACGATAAATCACATCCAAGAAGGTAAAATATGAAATCTACAACAGTGATATGTGTAAGACACAGGGGTAATGTTGCTATTGGAGGCGACGGTCAGGTAACATTAAATACCACAGTTGTTAAACATACGGCAAAAAAGATAAGAAAAATATATAAGGATAAATGTCTTGCTGGATTTGCCGGTGCTACAGCAGATGCATTTACCTTATTTGAAAGATTTGAAAAAAAACTCGAAGAGTATAATGGTAATATTATAAGGGCCTCTGTTGAACTTGCAAAGGACTGGAGAACAGATAGACTTTTAAGGAGGCTTGAGGCACTGTTGATAGTTGCTGATAAAGAACATACCCTGATACTTTCAGGAAACGGTGATGTAATAGAGCCCGATGATGGCATTGCAGCTATAGGTTCAGGTGGCCCTTATGCACAGGCAGCAGCAAAGGCCCTTATAAAATATACAGATCTCACAGCTACTGAAATTGTGAAAGAATCCATGCGCATTGCCTCGGAGATATGTATTTATACTAATGATAGAATTGAGATAGAGGAACTATAATGGATATGTTAAAGCCACGGGAGATAACAGAAGAATTAAATAGATATATAATTGGGCAGAATAAGGCAAAAAGGGCTGTTTCCATTGCGTTGAGAAATAGGTGGCGTAGGCAGATGATTCCTAAGGAGTTAAGAGATGAGATTGCTCCAAAAAACATCATTATGATAGGTCCCACAGGGGTGGGTAAAACAGAGATTGCAAGAAGGCTTGCAAAGCTTGCAAATGCACCTTTTTTAAAAATAGAGGCAACAAAGTTTACAGAAGTAGGGTATGTGGGTAGAGATGTGGAATCCATGATAAGGGATTTAACAGAACTTGCTGTGAACATGGTGAAAAAGGAAGAGCAGGAGGCCGTTAAGGAAAAGGCAAAGGTCCTTGCTGAGGAGAGACTCCTTGATATCCTTTTACCTGTCCAGAAGAAAAAAACCTTAGAAAACGGCATTGAACAAGAAGATTCTTCAAGGGAAAAATTAAGAATTCTTTTTAAAGCTGGAAAATTAGATGAAAAAATGGTGGAAATAGAGATGCCCGATAGGGTATTGCCTATAATTGAGATATTTTCTGCATCAGGCATGGAAGAGATGGATATGCAGATAAGGGATATATTCGGCAATATTTTGCCGAAAAAGACAAAAAAAAGAAGACTTAAAGTAAAAGAGGCCTATGAATATCTTATTCAGGAAGAATCAAAAAAACTCATCGATATGGATAAGGTTATAAAGGATGCAATTGAAAGGGTTGAGCAGTCAGGGATCATTTTTCTTGACGAAATAGATAAAATTGCAAGTAGAGACAGAACCCATGGGCCTGATGTATCCAGAGAAGGGGTGCAAAGAGATATTCTGCCCATTGTAGAAGGTACAACGGTCACAACAAAATACGGTATGGTGAAAACAGACCATATACTGTTTATAGCGGCAGGGGCATTCCATATGTCAAAGCCATCTGACTTAATTCCTGAGTTGCAGGGGAGATTTCCTATAAGGGGAGAGCTTGACCCATTAACAAAGGAAGATTTTTATAGAATACTTACAGAGCCAGATAATGCCCTTATAAAGCAGTATAAGGCCCTTCTGGCCACTGAAAATATTGAACTTGATTTTGAAAAAGAGGCCATAGAGGAGATTGCAGAAATTGCACAGAAAATTAACGAAATGACAGAAAATATAGGTGCAAGAAGGTTATATACAGTGATGGAGAAATTGCTCGATGAGATATCCTATTCAGCTCCGGACATGAATGAAAAGAAGATTATCATAACAAGAGATTATGTAAGAGAAAAATTAGGAGAGTTTCTCGAAAGAGAAGATTTAAGTAGATATATTTTGTAAAAAAATTTTGGAGCGTATATGGGCGAGAAAATTAAAACACTCCTTGAGGCACTGCCTTATATAAAGAAATTTTTCGGCTCTACATTTGTGATAAAATATGGTGGTGCTGCAATGGAGGAAGAATCATTGAAAAAAGAGTTTGCAAGAGATGTGGTTCTCCTAAAATATGTAGGGATAAACCCTGTGATAGTGCATGGTGGTGGACCCATGATAGGTCGATTATTGAAAGACCTCCAGATACCCACTAAATTTGTGGATGGGTTAAGGGTAACAGATGAAAAAACTCTTGAAGTGGTTGAGATGGTATTATCAGGCCTTATAAACAAAGAGATTGTAAAAAATATAAATGACATGGGAGGAAGGGCCATAGGTCTATCCGGAAAGGATGGAAGGCTTCTTGTTGCAAAAAGGGTTGAAGATAAAGACATAGGCCTTGTGGGTGATATCGTAAATGTAAATGTGGATATCATAAAGGATATCAATAAACACGGATATATCCCTGTGATTGCACCCCTTGCTGATGGTCTGGATGGAAATTCATACAATGTGAACGCAGATACAGCTGCAGGAAGGATCGCAGAAGCCCTCCTTGCAGATAAACTTATTCTACTTACAGATGTGGACGGTGTACTGGGAAATGATGGTAGTCTCATCTCAACCCTTACGAAGGAAGAGGTGGATATCCTTATGAATAAAAAGACCATATCTGGTGGGATGATACCAAAGGTATCATGCTGCATTGATGCCTTAAATGCAGGAGTCAAGGAAACCCATATAATTAATGGAAAGATTCCTCATGCAATACTCCTTGAAGTTTTTACAGATTCAGGTATAGGCACAAAAATCTCAGGGGGAATGTCATAATGCAGGAAGAATTTATAAAAAAAGGGTTGCAGTATCTTGCAAATACATACAATAGATTTCCCATTGTTGTTACAAAGGGCGAGGGGTGCTGGGTATGGGATTTAAACGGCAGGAGATACCTTGATTTTTTATCTGGTATTGCAGTTTGCAATCTCGGGCACGCACATAAAAATGTTGTGGAAGGTGTAGTCCAGCAGGCACATAAGCTTTTTCATATCTCAAATCTTTTCTACATTGAACCTCAGATAAAAGCAGCAGAACTTTTATGCAAGCATTCTTTCGGGGATAAGGTGTTTTTCTGTAACAGTGGAGCTGAAGCAAATGAGGCAGCCATAAAACTTGCAAGACGTTATTCGTGGATTAAATACGGCGAAGATAGATATGAGATAATAGTGATGGAGAATTCTTTTCATGGAAGAACCATAGCGACCCTTACCGCAACGGGTCAAAAAAAATTCCATGAAGGATTTCAGCCACTCCTTGAAGGCTTCAGATACTGTGAATTCAACGATATAGATGCCCTAAAAGGGTGTATAAACAGTAAGACCTGTGCAATCATGTTGGAACTCGTACAATCAGAGGGTGGTATATATGTAGCAGATAAAGAGTACATAAAGGAATTAAGAAAAATTGCAGATGAAAATGATATCCTTTTAATTTTTGATGAGATACAGACAGGAATGGGTAGAACAGGAAGATTTTTTGGATATGAACATTTCCATATCGAACCTGATATAATGACCCTTGCAAAGGCTTTAGGCAATGGTTTTCCAGTGGGATCAATGATTGCCAAAGAACATGTAATGGATGCCTTTGTCCCTGGGACCCATGCCTCTACCTTTGGTGGAAACCCCCTTGCTATGAGTGCAGTTTTAGCAACCATAAATACATTAATAGATGATGGTGTGATAAAAAACTGCGAAAAAATGGGAATGTATCTAAGAGAAGGGCTTAAAAGATTAAAGGAAAAGTTTTCCATTATAACGGATATAAGGGGATTAGGACTTATAATTGGTATGGAGCTTTCCATAAATGGGGATGAAATTTTAAAGGAATTTATGAAAGAGGGCATTATAATAAATTGCACAAAGGGCAATATCTTAAGGCTCCTGCCCCCTCTAATCATAACAGAGGAGGAAATAGACCTCTTTCTTGAAATAGCAGAAAGGGTTTTTGAAAGATTTGAAAGGAGAGTATAGGTAATTTGGGGAACAAGGTGAAAAGAGACTTTACGAAATTACTGGATATCAATAAAAAAGAATGCCTTCGATTGATTGAAAGGGCTCAAAAATTAAAAGAGTTAAAAAAACAAGGTATAGAATATAGACCCCTTAAAGGTAAATATCTTGCCATGATATTCGAAAAGGCCTCTACGAGGACAAGGATCTCCTTTGAAATAGGTATAAAGGATTTAGGTGGTTCAGCCGTTGTTCTAAATAAAGGGGATACACAATTAGGAAGGGGAGAACCTATTGAAGATACTGCAAGGGTAGTAAGCAGGTATGTGGATGCTATCATGATAAGAACCTTTGGCCAACAAATCGTGGAAAGGCTTGCCGCATGGTCAACTGTGCCTGTTATAAATGGCTTAACAGATGAATTTCATCCATGCCAGATTTTATCTGACCTTTTTACTATAAAGGAAATAAAAAAAGACTTTAAAGATTTGAAGATTGCCTATATTGGTGATGGAAACAATGTGGCAAATTCCTGGATTGAGGCATCTATTCTTTTTGGTTTAAATCTAAGTATTGCCACACCTGAAGGATACGAACCCCTTGCTAATCTTGTCGAAATGGCAAAAGAAAATAAAAATTTTCAACTTCTGAAAGACCCTTTTGAAGCAGCAAAAGATGCAGATGTGATAAACACGGATGTATGGGTGAGTATGGGACAGGAAGAAGAACAGAAAGAGAGAAGAGAAGCATTTAAATCATACAGGATTGATGATGAGCTTTTAGCAGTAGCAAAAAAAGATGCAATTGTTCTACATTGCCTTCCAGCCCATAGAGGTGAAGAGATAACAGAAGGTGTCTTTGAAAGGTTTTCTTCCATCATCTTCACCCAGGCGGAGAACAGATTGCATGTACAGAAGGCACTTCTCGAATGGTTAATCCTTGGATGGAATGAATAAAACCATTTGAGACCCTAAAAAAAGAATGGAGGATCAAAATGTCTGATATTAAAAAGGTAGTCCTTGCATATTCAGGTGGACTTGATACTTCTGTGATATTAAAGTGGTTAAAGGAGAAGTATGGCTGCGATGTAATAGCCTATGCCGCTGATATAGGTCAGGAGGAAGAACTCAAGGGTCTAAAACAGAAGGCACTCAATACAGGGGCTTCAAAGGTCTATATTGAGGATTTGAAAGAAGAATTCGCAAGGGATTTCATTTTTTTTGCCATAAAGGCTAATGCAATTTATGAAGGTGGTTATTTAATGGGTACTTCCATTGCAAGACCCCTCATTGCAAAAAGACAGATCGAGATTGCAAGGATGGAAAAGGCTGATGCCGTATCTCACGGTGCAACAGGAAAGGGTAATGACCAGGTAAGGTTTGAACTCACATACTATGCCCTTGAACCCAATATAAAAGTTATAGCACCTTGGAGGGAGTGGGAATTTACTTCAAGGGAAGAACTTATTGATTATGCTAAAAAACACAAAATCCCTGTCCCAGTAACAAAGAAAAAACCATATAGTATGGATAGAAACTTGATGCATATAAGCTATGAAGGTGGAATCCTTGAAGACCCATGGAGAGAGCCGGACGAAAAGATGTTTTTGACAACCGTATCCCCTGAGAAGGCTCCTGATAAACCAAGATATATTGAAATTGAGTTTTTAGATGGCATTCCAATAAAGATTGATGGAAAAAAGATGACACCTTACAAAATAGTTGCCCATTTGAACAAAATTGGCGGTGAAAATGGTATAGGAAGGGTAGACATAGTAGAAAACAGATTTGTAGGAATGAAGTCAAGAGGCGTCTATGAAACTCCAGGTTGTACAATCCTCCAAACAGCCCACAGGGCCATGGAATCCATAACCATGGATAGGGAGGTCATGCATCTAAGGGACAGTCTAATTCCAAAGATTTCAGAATTGATATACTATGGCTTCTGGTATTCTCCAGAGATGGAGGTGATAAAGGCATTTGTTAACGAATCACAAAAGGGAGTGACAGGAACAGTGAGATTGAAACTCTATAAAGGTAATTGCATTGTTGTGGGAAGAAAGTCGGATAAATCCCTCTACTCAAAAGACTTTGCTACATTTGATAGGGATTCTGTTTATAGACAGGCAGATGCTGGCGGTTTTATAAGGCTTAATGCCTTAAGGCTCAGAATAAGGGCCATGTTGAATAAATAATTTCGGAGTGTCAACATGAAGCAGTATGAACCCCAAGTTATAGAAGAAAAAAGACAGGCTATATGGGAAAGGGAAGGTCTTTTTAGAGTAACGGAGACAGACAAGAAGGAAAAATATTATCTTCTTGAGATGTTTCCATATCCCTCTGGAAAGATACACATGGGTCATGTAAGAAATTATTCCATTGGAGATGTAATAGCAAGGTACAAAAAGATGAGGGGTTATAATGTGTTGCATCCCATGGGCTGGGATGCCTTCGGTATGCCTGCAGAAAATGCTGCCATGGAGAGGGGGGTGCATCCTGCAAAATGGACATACGATAATATAGATTACATGAAAAAACAATTGAAAAGACTGGGTTTCAGTTATGACTGGACAAGGGAGATTGCTACCTGTGATGTTGAATACTATAAATGGGAACAATGGTTTTTTCTTAAGATGTTTGAAAGAGGGCTTGTTTATAGAAAAAGTGCGCCAGTAAATTACTGTGTCCATTGTCAGACTGTGCTGGCAAATGAACAGGTTGTGGATGGTATGTGTTGGAGATGCAATCAGGCGGTGATACAGAAAGAACTCACCCAGTGGTTTTTTGCCATAACAAAATATGCAGATGAGCTGTATGAGTATTGCGATAGACTGCCTGGATGGCCTGAACGGGTGTTAAATATGCAGAAAAACTGGATAGGCAAGAGCTATGGTGTGGAGGTGGATTTCAGACTCGAAAACAACGAGCCTTTAACGATCTTTACCACAAGACCGGATACACTCTATGGTGTTACATTTATGGCATTGGCCCCCGAACATCCCCTTGCAACTACCCTTGCAGAAGGCACAAGATATGAAGAAGAAGTGAAATCTTTTGTTGAAAAGGCAAAGATGCAGGATAGGAGTTTCAGGGCAGAGCTAAAGGGAAATAAAGAAGGTGTTTTTACAGGAAAATATGCGATAAACCCGTTAAATGGTGCAAAAATACCCATCTATATTGGCAATTTTGTCCTCATGGAATATGGAACAGGCGCCATCATGTCTGTTCCTGCCCATGACCAGAGGGATTTTGAATTTGCAAAGGTATATGGTCTTCCCATAATAATTACAATTATGCCGGAAGGCAGGACATTAAATCCGGATACAATGGAAGAGGCATATGAGGGTGATGGATATCTTGTTAATTCCGGTGAGTTTAATGGTTTAAATAATAGAGATGCAATAGAGAAAATAATAGATTATCTTGAGGCAAAAGGTCTGGGAAGGAGGAAAGTGAACTTTAGGTTGAGGGATTGGGGTATATCGAGGCAGAGATACTGGGGTGCCCCAATACCCATAATATACTGTGAAGAATGTGGTATAGTGCCGGTTCCTTATGAAGATCTACCTGTTGTGTTACCCCTTGACCTTGAGGTAAAAGTGGTGGGCAAATCTCCTCTTGTAGACTGTGAAGAATTTGTAAATGTTAAGTGCCCCAAATGCAATAAACCTGCAAGAAGAGAGACGGATACCATGGACACATTCGTTGAATCTTCATGGTATTTCTTAAAATACGCATGTCCCGACTATAAAGAAGGTCCTCTTGATAAAGATAAGGTAAATTACTGGATGCCAGTAGATCAATACATTGGTGGGGTTGAGCATGCAGTGCTACATCTTCTCTATTCAAGGTTTTTTAACAGGGTTTTAAATGAATTAGGTTTTGTTGATGTAAGAGAACCATTTAAAAATCTATTAACCCAGGGCATGGTTATAAAAGATGGCGCAAAGATGAGTAAATCAAAAGGAAATGTCGTTGACCCCGATTATCTGATAGAAAAATACGGTGCAGATACGACAAGACTATGCTGTCTCTTTGCATCACCACCTGAAAAGGACTTAGACTGGAGTGACAAAGGTGTGGAAGGTTGTTATAGGTTTCTCCACAGGGTATGGAGGCTAACCATAGAAAGGATAGATGATATAAAAGGCCTCTCATCCACATATACACCTATCGATAATGAAGGTGATATACGTCTTTTGACTATAAAGGTTCATCAAACCATAAAAAAGGTAACAGAGGACATTGAGAGGTTCCACTTGAATACAGCCATAGCAAGCATTATGGAGCTTTTAAATGCTGTATATAAATTTCTCGAAAAACCGAGAAATAATCCGAATGAATTAAGCTTCTTAAAAGGCTCCATTGAGGTTATATTAAAACTTCTTTTTCCTTTTGTCCCTCATATTTCAGAAGAATTATGGGAGATGTTAGGGAATGATATGTCACTTTTAAGAGACAGTTGGGTAGACTATAAAGAAGAATATACAATAGAAGATAAGGTAACTATTGCGGTACAGGTAAACGGGAAACTCCGTGATACCTTTGAGATTGAAAGGGATGCATCCGAAGAGATGGTAAAAGATGCAGCATTAAGCCTTGATAAGATAAAAAAACACACAGTGGATAAATCCATAAAAAAGGTTATTGTTATCCCAAACAAACTTGTAAACATAGTATGTGGGTAAATAGATTGGAGATGAAAAAACACATTATTTTTCTTTTTTGCCTCTCTTTTTTTTTGCCATCCTGTGGCTATGAAATGGTAAGGGAAAAAGGTATATACGGTGGTGAAATAAAATCTGTGTATGTACCTGTCTTCAAAAATCTCACATATGAGCCTCATGTTTCTCAATACTTAACAGAATCATTTACCAGACAGCTTCTATCAATAGGTATTCTCAAGGTAAACATGAAGGATTCAGAAACATATATAGAAGGTGTTTTAAAAAACATCAGGATTATACCCCTTTCATTAGATAAAAATGGAATTGTTATAGAAAAATCAGTCATAATGGAAATTGAGGTATCTTTATTTAAAAAAGATGGCAATCTCATTAAAAAATGGGCATTCTCAGATACCCAGTCTTACCGTACCGATGACCTCTCCCTCGCAGAATACAATAAAAAAGAGGCCATATCTATTATCTCCGATAGAATTGCAAGGCGTTTTAGTGCATCAATACTAACAGAGTATTAATTACACTTAAAAAACCTTAAGCAGTTTTTGTTAGAAGAACCTTGTTGGCCTTTTTTGTAAGTCTTGAAATCTTCCTTGAGGCTGTATTTTTATGTATCACGCCTTTTGAGGCTGTTTTATTTATATATGAAATGGCTATCCTCAAACTTGCATCTATTGTTGACAAGTTTTTATTTTCTATGGCCATTAATGCCTTTTTTATATAAGTCTTCATGGTGGATTTAATGTGTGCGTTTCTTAAGCGTCTTTTTTCTGATTGTTTTGCCCTTTTTATTGCAGATTTATTCATCTTCAATCACAAACCTCCTGAAAAATTTTAATAATTTAAACACTTGACGTTTACAAAGTCAAATACAATTTAAATTTAATGGCTATTTTTGTTTAACCAGTAAATGTATGTAAATAAGATTGGAGATTTACCTTTTTTTTCACCAAATTTAGTTTTTTTCTGATACTATAACGATGTATTTCAACTGTTCTTGTAGACAAACCGAGCATATTAGATATCTCTTTTGTGGTTTTACCCTTTTTTATTAAATCAGCTATTCTTATTTCAGTCGGTGTGAAATTTAAGTACCTTGAGGTCAAGCTTTTAATAAAAGGAGACACAATCTCATTTAAATTATTTTCGATGATGTTTATGAGTGCTTCATTCGTGTAATGTTTATAGACCTTGAGTTTTTCTATGTAAGGAAAGACAAGTTCTTTTACATTGCTTACGATCTTTTCTTCAAGTTCAAGAATATCCTGTTCACGATGTTTTAATAATATGTTTAAGGCTGCATTTGCCTCTTCAAGACTTTTCGATTTCATGGCTAATTCTTCCATCATGGTCTTTCTCTCTGTTATATCCACCATTGTTCCTTCATAATATTTAAGGTTTTTTGAACGATCATGAACAACCCTCAAATTTGTGCTAACCCATATAATCTTTCCATCTTTTCTTTTACATTGAACCTCGAAGTTATTAACAAAACCATTAGATTCAAGCAATTTTTTCATTTCAATCCTTCTTATAGGATTTACATAGAGGTCTTTAGCAACATCCTTTACAGAAGATATTATTTCTTCTGGTGTATCAAAACCAAAGAGATGAGCAAATGATTTATTAGCGTTTAAAATCCTCCCATCTGGTGTGGTTTGAAATATACCTTCCATGGCATTCTCGAATATCATTCTATAGTTTTCTTCTGCCCTTTTTATTGCTTCTTCTGCCTTTTTTCGTTCTGTTATATCTCTCCATACAGTGAATAACACGGGTTCATTTGCAAGGTTTATAAATGAAAATGAGCCTTCAACTAATATCTGCTCACCATCAGTTCTTTTTAAGACCCATTCAAAATGTGTAGTTTCACCCCTTAAAGCCTTATGTATGATCTTCCTTGTCTTTTCTGATGATTTCTCGCCATCAGGTTGGATTTCTGGAGAGAGGTCTATGGGTGTTAGTCCAACAATTTGGTCCTTTCCTTTAAAATTCAGTAATTTTATAGCCGCTTCATTACAGTCTATGATTCGCCTCTTCTTATTTATCAGCAAAATTGGGTCAGCGGATTTTTCAAATAATAGTCTGAATTTTTCTTCACTAATCTTAAGAGCCTTTTCAGCCTTCTTTCTTGCAGTAATATCAACAAGGATAGTTATGATGTAATTCTTTAAAATTATTGACCTAAATTCTATGTCTTTTTTTTCACCGTTTTTACACTGGATTGTAAATTCCTCTTCCACCCACTCCCTTTTTTTGGAAAGTACTTTATCCATCCAAAAGGCAACAACTTTATTCCTGTAATTCTTGTCTGGATATGCCTTTTTAAACCATTCCCGTCCTGTCGGTACATCAAAATGGGTGTAACCTGTTATTTTTGTGAATTCTAAATTAACAAATAAGAAAACACCATTAATATCTGTAATGATTACACCCATGGGGAGATTATTTAATATAGCGTTTAAATCCTCCCTTTCTCTTAATAAGGCAAACTCTACTTCTTTTCGTTTTGTAACATCCTCTAAAAATCCCTCATAGTATAAAACTTTTCCAGAAACATCTTTAACAGCCCTTGCACTGATGGACACCCACAGAGTACTTTTATCTTTTCTGAATAGTTCAGTTTCGAAGCCTTCAATAGAACCATTCTCCGTGATAATTTTTTTTATGTATTCTCTGTCTTCTAATCTCACATAATAATTGTCTATACATGCAATGGGTGATATGATTTCTTCTGGAGAATTATAGCCAAGCATCTTTGCAAATGCTTTGTTTACCCTTATGAATGAACCTTCTGGCGTAACTTGAAAAATACCGCTCACTGCATTTTCAAATATACTTTTATAATGTGCCTCCTTTTCTTTTAATTGATTTTCTATTTCTTTCTTTTTAGTTATATCATGCCAGATCACATAATTTAAAATTTTTCCTCTAATTGGTAAGGGGTTTATAAATATCTCGGCGTATATCTTTTCTTTGTCAGAAGTTTGAAATACCCACTCAAAATTTATGTTTCCCCTTTCATAAACATTTTCATAGAAATCTTTTTCTCTAATTAATGAAGACACGCCATCTAATTGAATATCTGGTGAGATATCACAGGGGGTCTTACCAATTAAATCTTCCTTATTTTTATATTTAAGGCAAAGGACCGCTGAGGGGTTACATTCCACTATGGTATTTTTTTCCATTAAAAAGATAGGGTTGGGTGAACAATTAAAAAGATAAAAAAACCTTCTCTCGCTCTCAACGAGCAGTTCTTTTACCTCATCTATTAATTTCTGGAGATTTAACGCTTTCTCAATCGAGTCGACCATCTACATCTTATTGATTATACAACCTCCATAAAAAATTATACAATATAAAAATTTAAATTAATTTATAAAAATTTTTTATCATGTTCCACAATTTTAAGTATATCCATACATTTTTGTTCAGCCAATCTTATTGACTCTTCCGCCAGCTTTGAATTGGTTACATCTTCAAGTATTTCAACTGCCCCTGTTATATTTCCTTTAGCATCTTTTACAGGTATCGCTGAAAAATACATCCATTTACCATTGGGATAAAAGGTTTTGAAAAAATCTAAAGCTTTATATTGGCCAACAGAATTGATTATTGATATTTTGTTAGGATACCACTTATTTACAACATCGATATCCACACCATCAACCACCAAATCTGCCAGACATGGTCTTTCATAATCATAAAAGGCCTTCCAGTGTTTTTTTGTTCCCACCATTTCTTTTGCGGTTATTCCTCTTAAATTTTCTAAGGCTTTGTTCCAGTAAACTACCTTATGGTCTTTGTTAATCATGAACTGGGGTATAGGTGATTCACATATTATACTCTCTAAATGAGCCCTTTGGTCATGAATCTCATTTTCCATCAATTTATATCTTGTTATATCCTCAATGACCCCGATTATTTCATTTACAACCCCTTTTTGAAATATTGGAACAAAATCCGTCTTTATCCATTTTTTTTGACCAGATGTATCTATGTAGCTTAATTCAAATTCATCTACATGGCTTCCTTTTAAACACGATTTTACGCAATAAGAAATTTTATTTCTTTCTTCAGGGGTTATCAAATCAAAAATGGATTTATTCAATAACCATTCTCTTTCAAACCCAGTAGTTTCAACAAAGGCTTTATTCACATAAACGAATTTACCATCACTATTACAGATAAAAACACCTAAAGATTTTTTCTGAAATCTTTTCAAAAGGTTAGGGTGAGATTTACTAAAAATTTCCTCTTCAATCTTTTCTTCAGTAATATCATATATGGCTGATATTACATGGGTAACCTTACCATTTTCGTTATTATAAGGAATATAATAGATTTTATAGTATTTCTGACCTAACTTTGGAACGTCGAACCAGTCATCATAAACAACAGGAACACCGCTAAAACATTTGTCCAAACACTCTTTTATGGAGTTGTTGAAATTTTCTTCTCCCCACACATCTGACACAGTACTTTTCAAAATCTCATCCCTGTTTTTTCCTAAAATACTACAATAAGAAGAATCAACAAATTCATAAGTATAATCTTTGTTTATAAGTGTCATAAATTTGTCTATAGCTGGCATTATATTACTAAAGTACCAACCTTTGTATTTTTTTGATGTAAGCTTCATGACCCCTCCCTCTTATTTAAGATTTATTTTTTCTGCCAAATATTTTCTCGATTTGTTGTATATCGACACTATCTGGTGAATGAGATTGTCGTGTTCTCCCTGTCTAACTTCCCTTACCACTCTACCTGGTATACCCATGACAAGAGAATTGGGTGGGATATGGGCACCTGCCGAAACAAAACTGCCTGCCCCTATTATGCTGCCCGATGAAATCACAGCACCATCCATGATAATCGCACCTATTCCTATGAGACATCGAGATTCAATGGTCGCACCATGAATGATTGCCCCGTGACTAATCAGAGTTTCTTCGCCTATTTTAACAGGAAGACCTTCTGGAGATTCAACAAAGGCAAAATCTAAAATTGCTGCGTATCTCTCTACATGAATAGGTGCCCCATCTGCCCTAAGGACTGCCATGGGCCAAACACTTGAACCTTCTTCTAATATAACATTTCCAATAATTCTTGCTGAGATATCTACGTATACACCCCCTTTAAACTCTGGTCTTATACCTTCAAAACCACTTATAAAGCCATTTGTGTTATCCATTTGCTACTCTCCTTTTCTCTTCTATAATTTTTTCTTTTTCAGTATCTTTAACGATTTTTAAACCCTCAACAATTAGCTCACATATGTCTAAAACTTGTATGTTTTCATTTACGTTTAACTCTTTTAGACCATCTTCAAACATGGTAACACAGTAAGGACAACTCGTAGCTATTATGTTTGGCTTTTTCAATAGAGCCTCTTTTGTCCTTTCCCTATTAATCCTTGTTGCTGCATCATCTTCAAGCCACATCCGTCCGCCACCAGCACCACAACAAAAGGTATCTTTTTTTGAATTACCCATCTCTAATGGCAATTTTCCAGTGAACGATTTCAAGACATATCTCGGTTCTTCAATAATACTGTTATATCTTGCTAAGTAACATGAGTCGTGATAAACTATAGACTTCTCACCAAAGGCAAAATCCCTTTTGAGAACCTGATTTTTGTATAGCATGTTTAATAGCTCTGTGTGGTGAAAAACATTGAATTCTGCACCGTAAGCTCTATAGTCGTTTTTCAATGTGTTATAACAATGTGGACAAATGGTTATTACATTCTTTACATTTAATTTCTTAAACAAATTTACATTCTTAATAGCAATACTGTCGAAAACATATTCATTGCCAAGCCTTCTTAAGGCATCACCACAACACATCTCATCGGATCCAAGGATACCATAACTGACAGATGCCGTATTAAGCACAGTAACCAAAGAGTTTATAATCTTCTTCGTTCTCGCATCAAAAGATCCCATACATCCTACATACAAGAGATATTCATGATTTTCATTCTTTGAAAAGATTGGAATATCAAGATGTTGAGCCCATTTTCCCCTTTCTGAAGGTGCAATACCCCAGGGATTTGACCTCGCTTCAATATTTTCAAAGAAGGTAATGAGTTCTTCTGGAAATCTTACCTCTTCCATAACGAGGTTTCTTCTTATATTTAGTATCTTTGGAAAGTGTTCTATAAAAACAGGACATACCTCAACACACGCACCACAAGTGGTGCAGTCCCAAATACTCTCCTCGTTTATGCTTCCTTCTCCATTACCAATAAGAGGAACTGGATAATTTAAAACAGGCATAGGTTTTCCAATTGTGTCAAATGGTCTATTGGAGATTATATATAAACCATTTTCCATTAGATTTTTTTTCAACGTATGGATGAATTCTTTTGGGTTAAGTGTCTTTCCTGAGATATTAGCAGGACAAGAGGCCTTGCACCTTCCACATTCAGTGCATGAAAGGGCATCAAGGAGGTCTTTCCAAGAAAAATCAGTGATTTTAGATATTCCAAAAGACATGTTTTTACTGAATTGCATCTTTGATGGAGATGTGGGAAAAGAAAAGTTCCTAAAGAAACAATTAGGAAGAGATGTAATTATATGAAGATGTTTACTGTATGGGATAAAGATGAGAAAGAACAAAAACAGTGATGCATGGACCCACCAAAAGATTCTATTGAGTATATAAAGTTCTGAGTCTTTCATTCCACTTATAATCATAGTTCTTAGAAACTCTGAAACAGGAAGAATTAAATCTTTTTCCTTAGGGTCTATAGCTGTTATATTCATTCCAAAATAGGCAGCCATAAGAAATCCAACAGTTGACAGTATAATATAGGCCTCTTTTGTGGATTCCAAGTAGGATGGTTTAATAACAACCCTCCTTAAAACTGCAAAAATCACGGCTATCATCACAACAGCAGACATTATATCAGCAAGCATATTAAGGAGCTTGTAAGGGAATTCTCCTATAAAAGAAAGTGAAAATTTAGGAAAAAAACCAGATAAAACAAACTCTAAATTTATAGGGAGAAGTACCATAAAACCCCAAAAAAGCATGAAGTGGTTAAAACCAAATGTCTTTTTTAAAACCTTTTTCTGGAGAAAACCATAAAAGACCATATTTTTAAATCGTTCCCATAGTCTATCGAACCTGTATTCCCAATTTCCAAGGGAAATAAGATTTATAAGTGTATAAATTCTTCTGATAAACACTACCATAGCAACTAAAAAGATAATTGCAAAGATTAAAGATTCTACTGGTTTCATATTAACTCCTCTTTCAATTTTGGCTCATATTTGCCTTTTCTTTAAGGGAAGTAATTAGTGTCGGTAATATTTCAAACACGTCGCCTACTATCCCAACATGAGCGATTTCAAAAATAGGTGCGTTTTTATCTTTATTGATGGCTATTATATGTTCCGCATTTTGCATCCCTACTATATGCTGGATTGCACCAGAGATCCCACAGGCCAAATAAAGCTTGGGTCTTATGGTTTTTCCTGTTTGTCCTATCTGTCTGTCATGGGTTATCCAACCTGCATCCACTGCACATCTGGAACCGCCAACAACACCTCCAAGGAGAGAGGCAAGTTCTTCAAGGAGTGAAAAATTCTTCTTTTCAAGCATACCCTTTCCACCACTTACAACAATATTGGCAGTTCTGATATCGTTCTCATCACCCTTGGAAACCGGTATTATCTCGAGGATCTTTGTTGCTATATCCTCTTCTTTCAATTCGATGGTTTCTCTAATGAGTTCACCATATCTTTCCTTAAAAGGAGGCATAGGTAGAACCATAGGTCTCACCGATGCCATTTGTGGTCTTGCATGTTCTGTTAAGATGGTGGCCATAACATTACCACCAAATGCAGGTCTTGTCTGTTCAAGGAGTCTTTTTTCCTTGTCTATGCTCAATTTTGTACAATCTGCAGTAAGACCTGTTTTAAGAGCAGTTGCAACGGCACTTGCCAAATCCCTTCCCAATCCTGTCGCACCCATGAGTAGTATCTCTGGATGATACTTGTTCACGAGATATACAATACAATCAAGGTAAGGACGTGTGCGGTAGTATTTTAATGTGGGATGGTCGATGAGATATACCTTATCAGCCCCATATCCAAAGGCCTCTAATACAAGATGTTCCACATTGTGCCCAAGTAGTATAGCCGAAAGATCAGTACTTAATTCTGAAGCAAGTTGGCTTCCTATGCCTAATAACTCCCATGATACTTGATTTGCCTTACCATCAAAATGTTCTATAAAAACCCACACACTTTCCCATTTTATTTTTTCTGTAGTTGATATCTTTTCTGTTGATGTTGAATCATCAATATCCCTATTTGTGAGTTCTTTGAAATCTTCCAGAGCCCCAATTTTGCATACATCGATACATTTTTTACATCTGTTGCATTTACCCAGATTGATTATTGGTATCCCTTTTGTATCGAGGGTATCGTATTCTATGGCATTTACTTGGCACACCTTAATGCATTCACCACATCCATTGCATTTTTCATCTTTTAGGATATAAACCAGTTCAAATGCACCCACAGGGCATGCCCTTAAACACTTTTTACATCCTATACACTTTGTGTAATTTACAATAGGCGTACCTTTTGTATCATGGGTATCATATTCCAAGGCATTAACTGTACAAGAAGGTTCGCATCTTCCGCAGGCTATGCATTTCTCGGTAATTAAACGGACCTTAGGTCTTGTTTTTTTCTGCTTAGACATTTTGTGTACTCCTTATAATCTTCCAATTTTCTAAGTTTTTTAAAATCATCTCCACAGCAAAGCAAGTTCCATTTCCATCTCCGTTTCCTTCAAAGATTTCACCTTTCTGTTTTTCAGGAGCGAATATCCTTTTAACTGTTGTAGGTGAGCCTGTTAGACCTATAGTATTTGGATCCAACTTTAAAAAATAGTTATTCCAGATAGGTATTGATAGACCTTCTGCATATATTCTCCGGGGCACAGAAGGATAGCGAGGCCTATTTGCATCTTTTTCTATGGTTAAAAGAGAAGGCAGGCTCGTTTCTATTATCTCAAACCAATCTTCTAATTTCCTTCTAACTACGATCCTTTTTTTAGTAAGATCAAGAGATACTATCTTGTCAACTAAGGTTGCCTGATTAAAACCTAAACGGGTTGCAATACCTGGTCCTACTTGGGCAGTATCACCATCTATGGTTTGTTTACCGCATATAATGATATCTACTGGTTCCTTTTTAGAGATCTCCAATATGGCATTAGCTAAAACATTACTGGTGGCAAGTGTGTCGGCACCACCAAACACCCTGTCACTCAAAAGTATCCCATCATCAGCACCCATTGCAATTGCCTTTCTAATGACTGCATCAGCCATAGGAGGTCCCATTGATAGAACAGTTACCTTACCCCCGTATATGTCTTTAATCCTCAATGCCTCTTCAACAGCAGGGGCATCAAATGGATTCATGATAAATGGAACCCCCTCTCTAACGAGGGTATTTGTAACAGGATCTATTTTTACCTGGGTTGTATCAGGTACCATCTTAACACAAACAATTACATGCATGGATTTGCCTCCCTTTTTATCGTTTTATTTTTTTTCGATTTTTATCATTGAAAGGAATACTTGACAATATCAAAAGATTTCATAGAAAATACTTATATAAAATAAGTATTTCTATAATTTTACTGAACTTTTTTATTTGATGTAAAAATGGAAGTTTATATGTTGAAGTATTATTTTTATTCTATTTACCCCTTAAGGCCTCCCAGCTTTTTAAGATCTGCAGGGCCATAGAAAGCTGAAAGTCATTATCATCTATCTTTGTTTTATCCTTTTCCTCTATCTTTTGATTTTTATCAACTTCAAGGTGTCGCTCTAAATCTTTTTCCTTTAATGGGATGCCTTTTTCCTTAACCCTTACGAGATTGCTATCTACTATTATATCAGGTGTTATACCTTCTGCCTGTATGGAACGACCCTTTGGAGTATAATATTTTGCGGTTGTAAGCTTCACAGCAGAACCATCACCAAGAGGCAAAATTGTCTGTACAGAACCTTTTCCGAATGTTTTTTGTCCCACAATTATTGCCCTTTTATGATCCTGCAGGGCACCTGCCACAATTTCAGAGGCACTTGCACTGCCTTCGTTTACAAGGACAACAAGAGGTCCTTCATAATCGCCCTTTTTCTTTTCTGCATGGAAAGTCATCCTGTCTTCCTTTTTTCTGCCCTCAATATAGACAATCATACCTTCTTTTAAAAATTTATCAGAGACCTCAACTGCCTGCTCTAAAAGTCCACCAGGATCATTTCTTAAATCAAGGACAATTCCTTTTAATGATTTATCTTTATTTGCCTTTACCAGTTCTATTATTGCATTATCGAGATCCTTTGATGTCTTTTCTTGAAACTGGGTAATTCTTATATACCCAAAACCATCTTCAAGTAGCCTAAATTTTACACTTTTTGTCACAATGATATCCCTTACAATAGTAAAATCCTTAGGAGCTGTAAACCCTTCTCTCATAATCGTGAGGGTAACGGGTTTTCCTTTCTGGCCCCTTATCATCTTAACTACATCTACAAGACTCATATTCTTTGTGATTTTACCATCAATCTTTATGATATTATCCCCTGATTTCAACCCTGCCTTGTATGCAGGTGTATCTTCAATGGGTGTTATTACTGTTGGAAAACCATCCTTTATAGTAATTTCAATACCAATACCACCAAATTCACCCTTTGTCTCTGTTTGCATGTCTTTATACATATCAGGGGTAAGAAAGGATGAATGGGGATCAAGGGATTCTAACATGCCTTTTATGGCAGCATATATAATGTCCTTATCTTTTACATCTTCTACGTAATTCCTTTTTATAAGGTCTATAACATCAGAGAAGGTTTTTAAGTATTCATATATCTCTCCTGAGTCAGCGGGTACTGATTTCTTACCGTAAGCACCTATCATAAAACCAAGGAGAAAAATAAAGATTAAGGCAATGCTTACTATGATTTTATATCTAATTTTCATTTATGTTTCCTCCTGACTTGATAATACACCAATATAATTAAACTTTCAATTAAAAACTTGACAACACAAGGTCAATGAATATATGGTTTAAAAAATAAAAAGGGGGAGATATGCCAGTATATATTATGTTCAGCAGGTTAACAAATGAGGGTAGGGCAACAATAAAAAGACACCCTGAAAGGATAAAGGAGGTCAATGATGAAATAGAAACAATGGGTGCAAAGGTAATTGCCCAATATGCTACCCTCGGAATATATGATTTCGTTAATATTTTAGAAGCACCTGACAATGAAACTATTGCAAAGATATCCATTGAGATAGGTTCACGGGGAAGTGTACAGCTAATAACATTCCCCGCAATCCCTATCTTTGAATTTATAGAAAAGATGGGCTAACTCTATCTTAACCCATCTTCTTTTTTTGCCTCTTCCTTTTTAAGACCACCGACCCTTGCATGAGGTCTTCCCCCATCAGTTACAGCAATTGCAACAAGGATTTCATCTGACTTTGGTGCATCATTAACGGACACGGTCATTCCGTCAAAATGAGAGCGAACAAAGGCTGCATCTTTATAATGTAACGGTATGTCTAATACATCACCCATTCTGCCAATTTTTTTAACAGATGGAATGATTGCCTTTCCACCGCCAACTGCATTTCTTAAGGGTGTGCCAAGCTTTGGATGAAGGATCGCTGCTGCGTGTTCAAGTTCGCCCTTTTCCCCCACTATCGCAGCCTTACCGTAGCTTTCTGCCTCCCTTTCTTTACCCAATGCTTCTACAGCCCTTTCTCCGAGTAATCTGCCGAGTTCTTCACCTATATCAATGAGTATGTCAAGATTTTCTTCATATTTACCTGCAAAAGGATTCTTTATAACTGCCACAGCAGCAACCTTTCTAATGGGCTTTTCTGCCTTTTTTTCTCCATCGGAATAGATGTCTTCAATTATTGTAACAATCTTTCTGATCTCCATATAACACCTCCAGTTTTATATTTTTTACTCCATTTATGGTTGTTACCATGTTGCCTTTTAAATATATTAATGCATCAAAAATCACCTTTTTTTCTTTTAAATTATAGGCAATATTTAATCCATTTTGTAAGGCAATGCTTGCTTCTTCTTGATTTAACTTGTCAATATTTAATGTTACATATTCTTCAGGAATATCTGTTGTGGGATCTATCAGATAGGCCTTTTTTCTCAATACATGTTCAGTATCTACGTTTGTTTTATTGCAGATATATGTTACCGCAGCATCGGCAATGGCACCACTTTTTGCTATAACGGTTCCTATTTCTGCTAACCCGAGGGTAAAACTCCTTCCTCCTAATCCACTTGTAGCTATACCATATTCTTTAAAGCCCTTAATATTTAATATATACGGTGTATGGGTATTTTTATTTATATGCCCTATAGAAACTCTTATAGTCCTTTCGAGGTTTTCATTAAAAAGGGATATATCGCCTCCATTGTTTACAGAAATAAAGTCAAAACCATCCTGCTTTAAAAAATTTTTTATCTCATCAGAAACTGCACCAGCAACAGATGCCATGGGGGTTAAGGTCTCTTCATCAATAGCCTTCACACCCTCTATCATATATTTTACAACATCTGGCATATTATGGAATCTCTTTATTTTATATGCCTTTAGCCTTAAGACAGGAAGATATTCCCTGATAGATTCGAGTATATTTTTTATGTAAACCTCTAATCTTGCCCTGTCAGGTTCACAGTTCGTACCACCTTTTTCTGTTTTTACTACAAGACTTGCTGGTCCTATTTCAATATACATGACAGATTTTCTATTTTAGGACATCTTCAACAGGTATTATAGCCTCTATATGACCTCCTATCTCTTTAAATGTTTCCAGAGTCATGGTATATTCCACAGGCAAAATGAAAGATGGTGTTGGTGAAAGATAGATGCTACCGTACTTTATCTTTCCATAATCCACAATAAAATTTATTCCACCACCTGGAAATATAAAAGGTTTCGCACCGCCTATGGTGATCTTTACCTTTCCTTCATGGACGGCCCTTGTAAGCTTTATGGGGTTTTTTGTCACCCCTGCCCGGGCTGAACCACCCACACCTGCTGCAAACACAACACTTATCTTTGAAGGTTCACAGGAATCTCTTAATATCTCTAAAAATTTCATAGCTTCTTCTGTGGGTTTTTCTTCTATAAATGCCCTATTTTTAACTTTAAAAAATGCGTATTTTTTTCCTGTGGTTTCTGTAATAAGGAGTGTCATCCCTTCAGGGCATCTATCCCAGTCCACCTCTTTTATGACATCCAGGGGATTTTCAATATCTGTTCCGCCCCAGCCACTACCTTTATTGAGAAAATACCGACCTTCTGTGCTCTTTTGACCTTTTATATAAATACCTGAGCGTTTTTTGTTTAGATATCTACCAGAGGGATGCTCACTGAAGAGTCCAGTGATGTGTCCGTCGAGGATAATGACTTCATCGGCTGCATTAAAGATATAAGGTGCAAACAGACCTGTTGTTGCACTTCCACAACCAACGCGCATCCTCTCTTCACTTTTGCCGTTTACAACAGGCGGAGCCCCTATAGATACCTCTACCTTTGCACCATCTTCTATTTCAAGGGTAACCTTTTTACCCTGCAAAATCTCGAAGATTGTCTTTGCAGCAAAAAGGGCATCTTTTGATGTCAGGATATTCACACCGCCTAAAGATAACATCTTTGAACCGTATTCTTCTGTGCATAGATGACCTATATGTCTTTTACCTTTTCTTCGTACATATATCTTTTTTCCTTCTTCTCCCATATAGAGGTCAGTATCTACTTTTAATTTTATACCGCTGTAGCTTAAAGGTGCCTCTGTTACCACCGTAACAATATCAATTCCATCTCTGATACCCTTTACAATAAAAGGAGATGGTCTGAAATCAGGATAAGTGGTGCCAGAACCTATGCCAGTGATTAGTGGTTTATCGATAATCCCACCTTCTTCATGACCTAATATATCTTCAAGCTCTTCATAGGTATGAACCCTTGCCTTTCTTTTGATCATTCCATTTTCGTTAAAATATCTTTTGCATGCACCGTAAGCACCTTCAGGAATTCTACACATCACAGGGCACGCATCGCATTTGGGAAAATGTGATTCATATGGGCTGAAGACTCCTTGAGGACAGACCTTCATACATGTGGTACATTCCACACAGCCTTCATTGATTTTCACCTTCTTTTCTACAATGTCAATCACTTCAAGGGGACACACTTCTTCACAGAGACCACAACCAATACATTTATCTATGTCTATTTTCATGACTCACCTCAATCAAGTTCTAATTGATTTATAATATTTTTCTTACAGGCGGCGGTGTGTTTCTGCTGACTTGAGTTCTAATAATACCATCCACTATGACCATGGCGATACCTGGTATGTCTCCTAATTCAATGGCTGCCTTAGCATCTTTACCCTCAGAACCCATAGGTGCATCTATAATTTGAATATCTGCCTCTTCACCTTCCTTTATCATGCCATGTTTTAAACCAAAGACCTTCTTTGTATTTCCTGTGGCACAGCATATGGCAATCTCGGCTGATATCCCTGAAAGACTCGATATGAAATTCACCATTCTCCATATACCAAGGGGGATTACGCCTGTTCCTGATGGTGCATCATTTCCAATGATGAGTCTTTCGAGTATGCTTTTATTTTTCATATATCTTGCTATTTCAAATGCAGATAGGGGGTTTCCGCAGTGCACTATCTCTATGGCTGAGTCTGTTTCATCAATAATTCTTTTTGCCTCATTTACAGGGATACTTGTTGGCCCTCCATTTAAATGACATGCCACAGTCGGTCTTGCCGTTAAAACATCATTACATGTAACCGTTGAGCTTCCTGGGACAGAAGTGCCACCTACATGCATGAGCACCTTCATGCCGTATTTTTTTGCCCATTCAACCATAATTTTTGCTTCATTTGCAGCCTTTATACTGCCTAATCCTATCTCACCTACAAGCCACACACCATCTTCAGAAAGTTCTTTAAAATCTTCCTCAACAAGGCCTTTTTCAAGGATTAAGGCACCACCATATACCTTTACCCCTGAAGGTCTCAATCTTGCAAATGATTTATGGGCCAGAACGGCAAGGGCCTTTGTCCCTTTTGGGTCTGTGGGTCTGCCTGGTAAATGCACTTCGCCAGCTGAAATCATAGAGGTAACA
Organism: Syntrophorhabdaceae bacterium; assembly: GCA_026416315.1. GTDB lineage: Bacteria > Desulfobacterota > Syntrophorhabdia > Syntrophorhabdales > Syntrophorhabdaceae > JAKORG01. The sequence goes on from JAOAFK010000098.1 coordinate 34,486, forward strand.
CCTCCGTGGAGACTGCTATCTATAAAACCAATTTGATTCTGTCTCGGCGTGAAGTCACCAAAAACTGGATGTGTATGGGAATCGATAAAACCAGGACAGACTGTCATACCGTTTGCATCTATAACTTTTTCAGCGTTATGGGAAATATCACTGCCTATGGATTTTATCTTTCCTTCTTCAATCAATATGGAAACAGGACCTTCAATAATAGGATTTTTTATATCGCCCGTGAAGATTGTTCCTATATTTTTTATAATCGTACCGCCCATGGCTAAACCTCCTTTAAAATAAGACTTATAGTCTTCCTTTCAATCTTTCAATATCACAGGGCAATTCATACACCCTTACTCCTGTTGCATCGGCTATAGCATTTATAATACTTGCAGCCTGGGGGATGAGGGCAGGCTCGCCCACACCTTTTGCTCCAAATGGCCCCGTTGGCTCCTCATCTTCTAATATGAAAGTTTCTATTTCAGGCATATCCATGGACGTAGGTATATAGTAGTTATCGAAGGATAGGGTTTTACCAGGTATAAATTCTTCCATAAGGGCAAACCCTATGCCCATGGCTATACCGCCATAGATTTGACCTTTAATATTATTAACATTTATTGCCTTTCCCACATCGTGGGCTGCATGGACTTTAATCACATTTGTATAACCTGTTATTGTGTCAACTTCTACCTCAGTCATATGGGTGGCATAGGCATATGTTGCATAAGGAACTCCTTTTGAAGTGTTAGGGTCAAGGGGGGTTGTAGGTGGGTCAAAAAAACCTTCGAACACAGGAAATCCTTTGTCTCTATACTTTTTTACTATGGACTTGAGATCTCTGTTTTTATAAAAACCTTCATTTTCAAGAAATTTTCTCATCTCCACTGCTGCGTTATATACAGCCCTTCCAGATATATATGTCTGTCTGCTTGCAGATGTGGAACCTGCATCCTTTGTGAAATCCGTATCGGCCCTTATTAAAAGGATATCATTTCTGTCTATTTCGAGGGTTTCGCACAGAATCTGCACAAAGACCGTGTCAGAACCCTGTCCTATTTCGCATGCCCCTGTATATAGCAATATTTTTCCATCCTCACTTATGGATAATATTCCATATGATGGGTTTGATATACCGGTATTTCCCATACCGTAGAACATGGAGCCTAAGCCAAAACCCCTTCCATCTTTTTTAATCCTGCCTATCCAGTAGGGTTCAATTGCCTTTAGGGTATCAAGATAGCCTACACTTGCTTCAAGAAGCTGTGATGTGGCCGTTAAAGAGCCTCTTCTTAAACCGTTTAAAAATCTTATTTGAAGGGGGTCTATTTTAATTTCATTAGCCATTAGATCCATCTGTGATTCATGGGCAAAGGCAATCTGGGGCACACCAAAACCCCTCATGGCACCACTTATTGGATTATTTGTATAAAACATCCTGCTGTCTACATGGACATTTGGAATTTCATAAGGACCTGTTGCATGAATCGCTGCCCTTAAGCATACAGTTTCTCCATATGATATATAAGGACCTGTGTCACCTATGATATCAACCTTTATGGCCTTTATCTTTCCGTCCTTTGTAGCACCTGTCTTGTAATTGATGTATAGGGGATGCCTCTTTGTATTAGATAGAAAGCTTTCTTCCCTTGTATATCTCATAAGAACTGGTCTTTTTGTATGATATACTGCAAGGCCGATATACCCTTCCACAGTAAGGTCGAGTTTACCACCAAAACCACCACCTGTTGTGGCCTGAATGATTCTTACTTTTTCTTCTGGAATATTTAGTATTCTCGATATCTCTTTTCTTTTGTAATGCACATTCTGTGTGGAAGATACTACAACTATTCTTCCTTTATCATCAGGATATCCAAAACCAGCCTCTGTTTCAAGATATGCATGATCAAGCCATGTGGTTTTATATTGTCTTTCAATCACCACATCCGATTCTTTAAAACCTTTTTCTACATCACCTTTTATGACCTTCCTATGGGATAGGAGATTACCTTTTTCATGGATGAGTGTTGACGATCCCATGGATTTATATGGATCTGTAATAATCTCCATATCTTCATATTCAATGTCTATAAGCTTTGCTGCTTCTCTTGCCTTTTTTTCACTTTCTGCGATGACTATAAGTATCGGCTCGCCTATGTATCTCACAATGTCTTTTGCGAGGAGAGGTTGGTCTTTTTTTATTACACCAAAAAAAGGGTTTCCGGGTATATCTCCATGGCTTAATATCTTTATAACTCCATGGAGTTCAAGGGCTTTATCAATTCTTATGGACTTTATCTTTGCATGAGGTCTTTGGCTTCTAACCAGAACAGCAAAGACCATACCGTCCATGGAATAATCACCTGCATAGAGTGCCTTACCTTTTACCTTTTCAATGGCATCTATTCTGTCAATACTGGTATATATGGGCATGTTTTTAACCTCTTAAAATTTTTATAAGGAGGCCTTCAAGGACAGGAAGTTTGTATTTATATGATGGTCTCATCCCGCTTTTTTCTACAATTCCTTTTAAAACCATCGAAACAGCTTCTTTTATCAAAGCCTCTTGTCTTTTTTTACCCTTCAGAAAATTTTCCACATCTTTTGGTCTAAAAGGCATGGGTGTGCAAGAACCTATAGAAATCCTAATATCTTGGAAGACATCTTTATCTTCTTTAATTGCATATGCAATAGACAGGCGGGCTATGGCAAGGGAAGCCCTTTTTGCAACCTTTTCGTATCCTTCTCTGTAGCCTTCAAGAGATGTGATCTTTATATATGTGAGGAGTTCATCTTCATTTATGGATGTTTTATATGGTGCAACAACAAAATCTTCAAGGGCCACCTCTCTCTTTGTATTTTTTGATTCAATAACACATAAGGCATCGTGAATTAAAAGGGGAGGGATGGAATCAGCCGCAGGTGAGGCATTGATTATATTTCCACCTATTGTTCCCATATTTCTGATCTGGGGGCTACCAATCATGCCACATGCTAAAGCAAGGCTTTTTGCCTTTTTATTTATGGTTTCATTTCTGTTTAGTTCAGCATGGGTAATGGTAGAACCCACTATAATTTTTCCATTTTCTTCTTTTACAACATTAAGTTCATCCAAACCCCATAATTCTATAAAATCATGAGTTTTTTCTTCTTTTCTTTCTTTAACAAGGAGGTCTGTACCACCAGCAATAATTTTTAAACCCTTTTTTTCAGAGAGTTTTTTCAGTATCTCCTCTTTACTACTATGCGGTTGTATCTTCTTTTCTACAGATGGTATATTATCCAATATGCCGTATATCTCAACTTTTTGGATGGCCTCAACAATCTGCTTGTATCCTGTACATCTGCAAAGATTTCCGCTGATTGCCTCTTTTATTTTTGTAATATAGGGTTTCTTTTCTTTTAGAAGAAGACTATAGGCGGAAAGGAGCATGCCTGGTGTACAGTATCCGCACTGAACGGCCCCTTCCTTTATAAATGCTTCCTGCAAGGGATGTAGTTCACCATTAGCATTTAAAAACTCCACTGTTTTTACATCACAACCATTTACCTTTGAAGAAAGGGTAAGACATGAATAGTGTGGTTCATTGTCAATAAGAACTGTACATGTTCCACATTCACCGATTCCACAACCTTCCTTTACGCTTTTTATTGAGAATCTTTCCCTTAATGTATAGATGAGTCTTTCGTTTTTATCAACCTCACATTCCACATTATTTCCATTTAAAATGAAAGATATTATCATACCTTATCTCCCCATGAGGCTTGGTAAAAACAAAGCTATTTTGGGAAAAATTGTAAGGATTATAGCAACTGCTATAATTGCGAGAAGAAAAGGTGTTGATCCTTTAAAGATTTCAGTCATGGGTACATCCTTTGCAATTCCAGCAAGGGTATAGACATTTAAACCAACAGGTGGTGTGATAAGACCTGCCTCCATCATAAGAACCGC
>JAOAFK010000149.1 GCA_026416315.1 Syntrophorhabdaceae bacterium
TAAAAACAAAGCTATCTTGGGAAAAATTGTAAAGATTATAGCAACTGCTATAATTGCGAGAAGAAAAGGTGTTAAGGCTCTAAAGATTTCAGTCATGGGTACATCTTTTGCAATCCCTGCAAGGGTATAGACATTTAAACCAACAGGGGGTGTGATAAGACCTGCCTCCATCATAAGAACCGCCACAACACCAAACCATATGGGATGAAAATGAAGCGCCACAATTACGGGAAATATAACAGGAAGCGTTAAAACCATCATAGATACAGCATCTAAAAAGCAGCCGAGGATAAAATAAATCCCGATTATTATAGCGAGGATGAGATATCTTGATACCTCAAGACCTGCTATCCAGTTAGAAACTGCTGTGGGAATTGTGGATAAGGCAAGGAAATAACTGAAAACAGTAGCCCCAGCTACAAGGAATAACACCATTACAGAAATCCTTGTCATCTCAATGAGTGCTGCCATAAGTCCTTTGAAGGTAAGTTTTTTCTTTAAAAGGACGATTATAAGTAAGGCTGTAGCGCCAATTGCACCTGCCTCTGTTGGATTTATAAAACCAAGATAAATCCCACCCATTACTATAAAGAAAACAAGCAACGTCTCCCATATACCTGTTAAGGCATATAATTTTTCTTTAAAGGTTACCTTGCCTGGTGTTTGAGGGGCAAGGGATGGATCTATCTTAACCTGTATGATAACAATGAGTATATAAGCAATGGAAAGTAAAATCCCAGGAATGATACCGGAAATTAAGAGCTTTCCTATTGATTGTTCTGTGAGCATTCCGTACACAACAAAACCAAGGCTGGGAGGTATGAGAAAACTCAAAGTCCCACCTGCGGCAATGACACCTGTGGCAAGCCTTGGGTTATAATTGAACTTTCTCATCTCCGGTAAAGCGATATTTCCCATAGCTGCTGCAGCAGCCACAGATGAACCACTTACTGCAGCGAATCCTGCACATGCTGCAATAGTTGCAACACCAAGCCCCCCTGGCAGTCTTCTGAACCATTTATCAAAGGTTGTATAAAGCTCACCTGTAATACCTGCTGTTGTAGCAAACCCTCCCATGAGTATAAAAAGGGGTATGATTGTATAAGGGTAATTGGCTGCCACTTCATATAAGGTCTTTGCTACAACGGGTAGAGCTGCATCAAGAGAAGTAAGGGCCCAGATACCTAAAAAGCCCACAAACATCATTAAAAAAGCTATAGGCATGCCGAGTATTAAAAGCAACACAACAAGGGCACACCCAAGGATACCAATCACTATTGGACTATTCATTTGTTCTTCCCCCAAAAAGAATCTGAAAATTGTTAATTAGGTCCACTAAAAGTTCAAGCCAGAGTAAAATCCCTCCAATTGATACGAGTAATCTGAAGGGTCTTTGGGGAACCCTCAGCATGTCAGACACGGTCTTTTCATTAATGCCTTCTAAAAATCCCTGCCATATTACAATTGAGATAATACACATGGATGCAAGGGTTGTGATAACCTCTAATACTGATTTTGTTTTTCCTGAAAACCTCTTTGTAAGAAAGTCTACACCTACATGTCCTTTTACCTGCTGGGTGTATGCAGCACCCAGCAGGATTATAATGGAGAGCATATATTCTGATAGCTCAATGGTGCCAGGCAATGGTTTATCGAACAGGTCTCTTCCGATTGCATCAATGGTTGTTATTAACATGAGGGGAATGGCAAAGAACATACCTATGTAACATATACCCCTTGTCATTTTTCTGATAGCATTTTTAAAAGCCTCCATTGGAGCCTTTTCCTCCTTAAACCTTTTTAAATTCAGGGGGGCATGCTACAAGCTCGATATTTCTCTTTTCGCATTCTTCATTCATTATTGCCACGGCCTTTCTTGCTGGAAGGCCTTTTGCCTCAAGATCCTTAACCCATGCCCTTGTAACATCCTGAAATTTCTTGTACCACTGTTCTGCTTCAGATTTCGGAAGGTCTATCAATTTTACACCTGCTGATGTAATCTGATTCATGAGTTCGTTTTTATAGACATCCCTTGTCAGACCGCCTGTTACCTTGAATGGATTTGTGCATACCTGTTCTATGAGTTTTTTCTGTTCTGCAGGTAATTTGTTCCATGAATTTAAATTCATTACCACACCTTCTGAAACACACCCAAAAGTGAGAACAGTTCCATATTTCGCCACTTCATAAAGTTTAAATCCCTGAACAAGGGGTGCGCATGTAACAAGGCCGTCAACAGTGCCTGTCTCCATAGCCATATAAACATCACCCAATGGCATAAAAACTGGTTCTGCACCTAATGCCTTTATATAGTTTGTTTGATGGCCACCTGGGGATCTAAGCTTCATACCTTTTAGGTCAGCCATCTTGGATACAGGTTTTTTTGTCCATATAAAAGACTGGATACAACCGTTTAATTCGAGAACCTTTACATTTTTAAACTCATCTTTCAAAATCCTGTTATAAACTGCATTTCCTATATCTGCTGCGAGGTCTTTTCCGTCTACCCATACAGCAAGGGATAAAACATCTGTAAGAGGAAAACGTCCTGGTGTCCATGTGGCAGTAAAATAACCCATATCGGATAACCCTTTTGCCACAATGTCGAAGTGTTCAGGACCTTTACCGAGGGCAGCTCCCGCATACATGGTATATCCTATATTTCCATTGCTTCTTTTTTTCAATTCCTCAAGCATAGGTATCCATACAGTTTTTACCTCTTTACCTACCGGTGGGTGCCACGTGCTGAATTTAATATTTGTGGCCTGTGCGTAAAGTAATTTAGCATCAAAGGCACCCATCCCCAATGCTGCGCCACCCACAAGGATTGTCTTTAAAAAATTCCTCCTTGATAAGCTTTCACACATTTCACACATAAAAACCTCCTTTAATTATTTTTACTTATAATAACCCCAATGTAATGAAAAGCCAACATATAAAAATCATTAATCACTTTTCTAAACCCATCTAACAGTAACTGTCTTCTGATCAAGGAAAAGCCTCACTGAATCAAATCTTGACTTTGCCGCTCCGAAAAAAGACTGTCTTTTTGACCCAAGGGGAAAGAATGCATATGGTTGAGGTATCCCTGCATTTATTCCCACATTACCCACATTGCATTCCCGGATAAATTTTCTTGCATTCTTCCCACTCTCTGTTATAAGGCATGCGGAATGACCGTAATCCGTTGTAGTATTTATCCATTCTATCACTTGGTCAAGGGACTCAGCCCTAATGAGATTAGCTACAGGTCCAAATGATTCCTCCTTTGCAATTTCCATGTGAGGATGAACATCTTCGAAAATGGTGGGGCCGAGGAAATAACCTTTTTCATAATTGGGAACTTTTAATGTCCTACCATCAAGAATTAACCTTGCGCCTTCTTTTAACCCTTTTTCAATAAATCTTTCCACTTTTTCTTTGTTTTGTTTTGTTGTCATAGGACCCATTTCAACAGTTTCATCCAGTCCATATCCCACCTTCATATTTTTTGCTGCATTTAGAAACTTCTCTTTCACTTCATCATAGATGTTTCCGATTATTGCCACATTGTCAGAACCAAGACATCTCTGGCCTGACATACCAAAACATCCTCTTAAAAGATAATTTGTAGCAGCATTGAGATCCGCATCAGGTGCCACCACTATAAAATTCTTGCCATTTCCGTTAATGGATGACCTTTTGCCGAGTATACCGCATAGCTCAAATAACTGTTTTCCCACAGCAGTTGAACCGATGAAACCCACACCTGCAACCCTCGGATCAGAGATGATTTTCTTATTTAGCTCAAAGTTGGTACCAACATGGATAAGATTCAAAACGCCAGGTGGGAATCCAACTTGCTCCGAGACTTTAAATACCGCTTCAGATGCTACAGGACATTGCCAGCTTGGAGCCACAATTACGGTACAGCCACATGCCAGGGCATAAGGCACAAAGGAAGACCATGCATGCATGGGAATGTTCCCAGGGGTAAGGATAAGAAATACACCAACAGGCTCCCACATCATGTAGCAATCAATACCTGTGGCAAGTTGTTCTACATATTCTCCTTTATAGAAACTATACATTGCACCACTCGCACTCTCTATATTTTCAATACATCTATCAATTGTACCCCTTGAATCACCTATTGTCCTTCCATGGTCCTGGGTAAGTATCCTTGAGAGCATTTCATGATGGGTATCAAATGCAGCCCTCAATCTATTTATGTAATCAGCCCTGTCTCTAAATGGGACATTCCTCCAAGTCTTGAATGCTTTATATGCTGCCTCTATTGCGCTGTCTACCTCATCTTCAGTGGCAATGGGCACTTCTGCTATTACTTCTGCTGTGGCAGGGTTGGTATTGTAAAAGATATTGCTTGATTTTGATTCAATCCATTTCCCGTTAATGAAAAATTTTAAACGTCCGTAATGAGCTTTAAATTCTTCAAGAATTGCCATTATGTCCTCCTTGTTTTAACTTTGAATAAAAAAGTGGATATTGCTCATGGTATTTTCTCCCTTTTTAAAATGTGGGAGGTGTTATAACCCATAATACAATAACATCTTTGTCACCACTATTACCCCAGTTATGGGGAATCTTTGAGGAAAAGTAGAAACTCTCTCCTTCTTTTATGGTAAAAATTTTGTCGTTGAGGATTAAATCCATCTGACCCTGAATTATGAATCCAAATTCTTCACCATCATGGGAATACATCCCGTGAGAACCGCCGCCTTTTTTTATAACAGTATAAAATGGCTGCATCTTTTTGTTTCTCACATTTTTTACAAGGGACTGAATCTTTGCATCCCACCTGTTTAGGTGTATGTCAACTCTATCTTCAATACGTGTGACCACATCCTGATCTTCAAATCCAGGCATAAAAAAATCAACAATATTTACATTCAGGGCATCGGAAATCTTCTTTAACATGGATATGGAAGGATCTGTCTTACCTCTTTCAAGCTGTGATATAAGGGAAGGGGTACAATTAACGAGCTCAGCAAGTTGTTTTATGGTCAGATTTTTTGCGAGTCTCAATTCCTTGATCTTGTTTCCGATATCCATAAAATAACCAATATTAAATATTTTTGAAAATTATTAAATATAATTTAAATTTTGTCAAGAAAAAAATAATGAAAAAATAAATAAAAAGGTTTGTATTAAAAGTTAAGAAAATAAAAATCCCCTTTTGGGCATATCAGAAATAAATCCAAAGGTCTTTTGCCCAAAAGGGGAATGTATTATGAACGTTTTTTTATAATCTCTCTTATTTCTTTTTTCAAAATTTTACCCTGCGGGCTTTTCGGTAGTTCTTTCCAGAACTCTACGGATTTTGGTTTCTTATAACTTGCAAGGTGTTCACCACAGAATTTTATGATCTCTTCTTCTGTTGCTGTCATCCCATCTTTTAAGACGATAACAGCCTTCGGCACTTCTCCCCAGTGTTCATCGGCAACACCAATAACGGATACCTCTGAAACAGCAGGGTGTTTATATAAAACCTCTTCTATTTCTCTTGGATAGATGTTTACACCACCACTAATTATCATATCATTTTTTCTTTCTACTATGTATACATATCCATCCTCATCCATTTTTCCTAAATCACCCGTATATAGCCATCCGTTTCTGATTTTCTTCTCTGTCTCTTCAGGCATATTCCAGTATCCCTTCATCATGGACTCGCTTCTCACTATAATTTCGCCCACCTCCCCAGGCTTTACATCTTCGCCAGCATCGTTAACAATCCTTACTTCATAGTTTAGGACAGCCTTTCCTGATGAGGCAAGTCTCTGCAATTTCTTTTCAGACCCATCCAATATATGGTCCTCAGGTTTTAGTACTGTTGTGAAGGGACCAGTCTCTGTCTGACCATATAATTGGGCAAAACCGCATTTAAAAACCTTTAATGCGTTTTTCAGCAATTCTACAGGCATGGGAGCACCAGCATATAAAATAAGCTTTAGGCTGCTTAAATCAAATTTTTCAATATTTGGCGTCTGAATCAAGGTATGGATCATAGTGGGCACCATCTGGCATCTTGTGATCTTTTCCTTTTCAATATAAGACAACACATCTATTGCGTTAAAACCACCTTCACGTCTTATATGAAGAGTATTGGGCATAAAGGTATGCCTTACAATGTTGTCCTCGCAAGCCACATGATACATGGGAAATGTTATAAGCACCTGTTCGTCATAATCAACTTTGAGGTCAATCACGCCTGCAACTGCTGTCATTACAAGGTGTTTATGAGTACGAAGGGCACCTTTGGGTTTGCCTGTTGTCCCTGCTGTAAAAAACATGCTCATTACATCATCATCTAAAATTTTTATGTCAGGTTCATCCTTTTCAGATGTGTTTATAACTTCTTCATAATCTTTCATATAGGACAAATCCGACTTTTCAAGGCATATATAATTTTCAATAAAGGTTAAATCGTTCTTTAACTCATTAACAACCCCAGTAAAATCAGGGTCAACAAATAAAAAACGGGGTGTGGAGTATTCTAAAATGTCTTTTAACTCAGCTTTTCTTAAATGATTGTTATAAGGGCAGAAGATACCTCCAGTCTTTGCAACAGCAAAATAAATCTCCACAAACTGATGTGAATTATGCAATAATACACCTACACGATCTTCTTTTTTCAAGCCCATCTTTATAAGGCCATTTGCTAAGGCATTTACTCTTTCATTT
>JAOAFK010000156.1 GCA_026416315.1 Syntrophorhabdaceae bacterium
TAAATCCGACTCTCAATAAGGCATCTTTGAATGCCTTGGGGATAGCTTGTGCGGGTCTTTGAGTCAAGGATGCAATGGGTATTTCTTTGCCTTTTGTGTCGACTACCTTGCCAATGATTATTTCATTATCTGTTTTCCTCAAGTCTTTAAACTCAGTAATTGTGAATAAAATTCTATCAGGGGCAACATGAGGCTTTGTTGCCTGTTTAGTGGGTTCATATTTTAAATCTATATTATAAACAGATACAGTTGCGCATGATGGAAGTAATATGCAGATAAATAAAAATATAATGGATAGACTTTCATGAAATGTATTCTTTAAAAACATATGCGGGTATTATAGCATAATTCTCATGGTTGGCAAAGCTTATGATTTTTTAGATTTTTAAATATTACCATAGCTTTTCTAAATCTTCAGGTGTGTATTCATGGTCTCTTATTTCATAAAGTGATCTTTTTTCAGGATTTCTTTTCAAATTCATAAAATCACCATGGGTGAGTCTATAGAAAAATGCAATGGGCGTGAGAAAACAGTAAAAAATTAAAGTCAGAATAATCTTGGTGTTGATAATGCCGATGGTATTTGCAAATTTTAACCATGCTTTAGATATAGCTTCTGAAGGTTTTTGTGTAAAAAGTCCTATAAAGAGTAGAATAAAGGAAATATACAAAAATATTTTTAATTTAAAAACCAGTCCCACTATAATGGCAACAAAAGAAAGGGTGCAAACTGTTTGTAACCCCTTGAATCTACCTTGTTTTACATCGGGTATCATTTTTCAACCACCCTGAATCATATTAAAAAAGTGTGTAAATAAAGGGTGCTATAGCTGAACTTGAAAAAATAATAAAAAGCCCCATAAGAAGAAGCATTATTATTATAGGTAAAAGCCACCATTTTTTACGCTCCTTTAAAAACTGCCATAACTCCCCCATTAATGACATAAAACCTCCATATTTTTTTTAATCCAATCCATAGGTTTGTCTCCAGTCAATCTTTTCCTTCCATTCAGGCTGTGTTTTTTTATCAAAGATGCAGTTTTCCATAACAAGATAATCCATTTCCGTTCTCATAAAACATTTATACGCATCTTCTGGTGTGCAGACAATAGGTTCCCCCCTTACATTAAAGCTGGTATTTACTATGACACCGTAGCCTGTCTTCTTCCTGAAGGTATCTAAAAGCTCCCAGTATTTCGGATTTGTCTCTTTATGAACAGTTTGAAGTCTTGCTGAAAAATCAATATGGGTTATAGATGGCACATCTGATCTTATATAATAGAGCTTATCACGCCAGGAAAAGGCATGATAACCTTCAGGAAGTGTATTTCTTCTTTCATTTTTTACATCAGCTATCAGTAACATATACGGTGAAGGTTTATCTATATCAAAATAGTCTTCCACATATTCCATGAGAACAGACGGTGCAAAGGGTCTAAAACCTTCCCTGTATTTTATTTTTAGATTCATTTTTTTCTGCATCTCTGTGTTTCTTGCATCGGCTATAATGCTTCTATTACCTAATGCCCTCGGTCCCCATTCCATCCTTCCTTGAAACCAACCCACCACATAACCATTTATCAATAATTCGACTGTCTTTTCACATAAGTCATTAAAATCCTCATAGTACTCATATGGAGCATTATATTTCCTTGAAACCTTTTTAATGTCTTTTAGGCCAAATTCCGGACCAAGATAAGAACCCTTCATTTTATCTGTTTTACCATCACAGTTTCTCTTATTGCCAAAATAAAGATAATATGCACAGTAGGCCCCACCTAAGGCGCCCCCTGCATCACCAGATGCAGGCTGTATCCACATATCCTTGAACATACCGCTCTTTAAGAGCTTTCCATTGGCAACACAGTTTAGAGCAACCCCTCCGGCAAGGCAAAGTTTGTCTGAATTTGTCAGTCTTTTTGCCTCTTGGGCCATTTTGAATACTATCTCTTCTGTTACCATCTGTATAGCATAGGCAAGGTCACAGTGCTCGTTAATTAAATCATCTGATTCAGGTTTTCTTGGGGGGAAACCGAACAATTTCTCCCATATTTCATCTTTTACCATCCTAAGCCCTGTGGAATAATCAAACACATCCTGGTTGAGCCATATGGAACCATCGTCTTTTATCTCCACAATTTCTTTTTTTATAATGTCTATATATCTTTTCACATTATCCGATTGGGGATTGCCATATGGCGCAAGACCCATAAGCTTATACTCCCCTGAATTGACCTTGAACCCGAGATAGTAAGTAAATGCTGAGTATAAGAGTCCTACTGAATGGGGAAATCTCGTCTCTTTCAAGATTTTAATCTTATTGCCACTGCCATAACAGATGGATGCCGTTGCCCATTCACCCACACCATCTATGGTAAGTATGGCTGCCTCATCAAAAGGTGATGGATAAAATGCACTTGCCGCATGGGAGAGATGATGTTCTGGAAACAAAAGCTTCAGTTTATTCCTATCAAAACTATCTATAGTTGATAGTTCATCGAGTATCAATCTTTTCAATAACAGTTTTTCCTTTATCCAGACAGGAATAGCTGATAAAAACGATTTTAACCCCCTTGGTGCAAAGGCATAGTATGTTTCAAGAAGCCTTTCAAATTTTAAAAAGGGTTTGTCGTAAAAGACTATTGCACCAAGGTCATTTATGCCAACCCCTGATTCCTCAAGACAGTACCTTACAGCATTTTTTGGAAATGACGGGTCGTGTTTTTTCCTCGTAAATCTCTCTTCTTGAGCTGCTGCAATGATTTCTTCGTTTTCTATGATTGCCGCTGCTGCATCGTGGTAAAAAGCTGAAATGCCAAGTATAACCATAAT
>JAOAFK010000168.1 GCA_026416315.1 Syntrophorhabdaceae bacterium
CTACCTCCTTTTGTTTTTTTCATTTTATATTAAATATCATATTCATTTGTCAATCAATTTTTCCATATTATATTTGAAAACCCATTATTTTATTATTTTAACTTTATTATTTTAACTGTTAAAGCCCGAAAAACTCCTTCTCAACCATTACGCCAGTTTATATTCTACTGGACTGCCATACCGAAAAATTTTGGTAAAAACAGGCACAGTTCAGGAAATGCAATAAATAGAATAGCGGCAATAATAAGGCATCCCAAAAATACCCAAATACCTGAAAACACTGTATTTAAAGGTATTTTTGAAATACCTGATACAACATAACTGTTGACACCCACAGGCGGTGTGATAACACCCATCATAGTGATAAGAACTATAATAACACCGAACCATACAGGATTAAATCCAAGTTTTAGTATTACAGGATAGAAGATGGGAATTGTGAGAACGATGAGTGCCAGGGCATCTATTACGCAACCACCGATGAGATAAATAAAGATTATAATTGCCATAATGATGGTGGGATGTAGACCAAGGCCACCTACCCAGGATGCAACGGAAAAAGGGATACGGGATAGTGCTATAAAGTGACCGAAAATGGTGGCACCCGCCACTATCACCATAATCATACATGAAGAAACAAGGGTATCAAGGATGGATTTATAAAATGCCTTCCATGTGATAGACCTTGTGATCAAAACAACAAGCAAGGTGGCAAATGCACCCACCGCACCACCTTCTGTGGGTGTAAAGATACCTTTCATGATCCCACCCATGAGAATGACAAATATGATGATGATTTCAATGCCACCCTGTAAGGATTTAATCCTCTCCTTCCATGTAGATTTTTCTCCTTTTGGTCCCAGCATCGGGTCTTTTTTGCACCATATATATATTGCGAGAACATACAATATACATATTACAATACCGGGTAGAACACCACTCATAAAAAGTGTTCCTATGGATACCTGTGTGAATATTCCGTAAACGATAAAAATAACACTCGGTGGAATCATAATACCTATGCCGCCGGAGGCAGAGATGACCCCACCTATGAGTTTATCGTTATAATTATATCTACGCATCTCAGGCACAGAAACGCTTGCAAATGTTGCCGCAGTTGCTGTTGTGGAGCCGCAAATTGCTCCGAAAAATGTGCATGCTATACTTGTGGCCATGGCAAGTCCACCAGGTATATGACCTATAAATTTATAGGACATATCGTAGAGTTTTTTTCCTATACCAGAATTTGCAGCAATCTGGCCCATAAAGATAAATAGAGGCACAACCGTTAAGCTGTATGTTGTGAATACATCATAAACATCCTTTGCGAGAAGATTACATGCAGCAGAAAAAGATGCAAGGTATGCAAAACCAAAAAATCCAGTTATGGCCATGGCAAAACCTATCTCAAGACCTACTCCAAGAAGAAAAAACATAAACAAAAATCCGATTACACCGACCAATTCTGAACTCATTTTTCCTCCCCCTTTATAGCCATTATTGTATCTACAATCAAGGTAATAACTTGAAAGAAGAGACAGACACCAATCCCATATGCTATAGGATAGAAGGGTAACTGGAGTGTTGGCGATACCTCACCAGAGTTCTTTAGATCCGTGGCCATAACAAACATCTCATACCCCATGAAAGCAAATAAAAAAAGCCCGAGGATCCTTGTAATCACAAGCCAGAATTTTTTTGTTTTAGGTTTAAATTTCATTGTGAAGAAATCAACAGTTATATGTCCCTTGAGAGATGTTGTATACGGTATGCTGAAACCTAATACAACAGCAGCGGAAAGGCCTACAAGTTCGTATGTTCCAACAATGGGTCTTTTAAAATACCTTAAAATTGTGTCTGCTACTGTAAGTAACATCATAAACACAACAGCAAAACCACCTATAATAAAGAAAAAACGGTTAAATTTTTTTATGAATTCAAAAAAGCTCATGTAAACACCCCCTTAATAACCTATTTTATTCCGCCAGCTTGGGTCAAAATTCTTGTCGAAAAAGTCTTCCAATTTTGACAGGAGTCTTTTCCAGCCCGTAGAAAAATCATATTGAAGCACATCTTCGAGAAAAGGTACAATTTCACCAAGTTTATCCTTTGGAAGATAGCCATGGGCCTTCATCTGATAAGACTTTTGCAGGGCATCGGCATTTAATGCCTGTGCGGTAAGCATAACAACCTTGAGCCCTTTTTTTACGCTAAATTCAAGAAGGTCAAATCCCCTAACGCCCATGATGTCGAGTATCACAATATCATAATTATTCTTATTTAATTTCTCCATGGCCTCTTCATAAGTGGTTGCCCTATCAAAATTGCAACTTGAACACGCGTCTTTTATCTCTTCTTCTAAAACGTCGAGCACATCTGGCTCATCATCCACAGCCAGGATGCTCTTCCCGTCAAGCAAACTTTTATCCATGATAACCCCCTGCTCATTTTTGAAAATTTAAAACTTTTTTTGTCTGTTATGTCAAGCAATTTAACTCCCAGATAACGTAAATACTCAAAATTTAAAAATTTTTATAGTGTATAAACTTTGATAAAAAAGATAAAAATGTATGCAAAAATAGTGGTAACTTTTTTCTGCCTTTAAAATATGATTTAAAATTATTATGATTTTTTCCAGCAAATCAAAGGAGGGTCTTTAAAATTCTTTAAAACTTTGAAATAAGATAATCTTAAACTGGCTGTCTTGATATAATCTCCAGTATTCTCTCCATGTCTTCCTTTGAATAGAACTCTATGATGATTTTGCCTTTATTTTTCTTGAATGTAATATTGACCTTTGTGCCTAATATCTCCCTTAAAGTCTCCTCCACTTGGTTGAAGGGTGATATCTTTTCTTTTGTTTTTTTTACCTCTCTTTCCAGTTCTCTGACAGAGAGCCCTTCATTCAGCACTCTATTGACAAACTTTCTCTGTTCTTTTTCATTTGATATAGAAAGAAGAGACCTTGCATGACCCTGAGTTAATTTTCCATCTATAATTAATTCTTTAATCCACTCAGGAAGGGATAGTATCCTTAAAAAATTGGCAACAGTACTTCTGTCGATTCCTATTTTATCAGCGAGTTCCTGCTGACTATAGCCAAAATCTTTTATAAACCTTTCATATACTGTGGCAATTTCAATGGGGTTTAGGTCTTCTCTTTGGAGATTTTCTATAAGGGCGGCCTCTAAGGCCTCATTGTCATTATAATCCTTTACCGTTGCCTGAACCTCTTTTAATCCGGCCATAACACATGCTCTAAATCTACGCTCCCCTGCCACGATCTCATATTTATCAGCCTTTTTTCTAACGATTATAGGCTGGAGCAATCCCTTTTCTCTTATGGATGAAGCTAAATCTTCAAGGGTCTCCTCTTTTATATTGAACCTTGGCTGATTGGGGTTGGTAACGATTAAATCCACAGGGATTGCATGGATATTTCCCTTTTCCTCTGCATCCTTTAATATAGCCGACAGTCCCCTCCCAAGAGGGTCTCTCTTATTCACCATTCCCCCCTTTTGAAAGTAATTCTGCAGCAAGCTCTAAGTAGCTCTCCGCACCTTTTGAACAAATATCGTACAGCAAGACAGGCTTTCCATGGCTTGGTGATTCACTTAGTCTCACATTTCTTGGTATCACTGTTTTGAAGACGCTACCGCTGAAATAATTATTCACCTCTTCCTGAACCCTGTATGAAAGATTATTTCTTTTATCAAACATGGTAAGAAGTACTCCGAGGGTTTCAAGCTTCTGGTTAAGCCTCTTTTTTATAATAGTTATTGTGCGAAGCAACATGGCCAGGCCCTCAAGGGCATAATATTCACATTGAAGAGGGATGATTACATAATCAGAGGCAACAAGGGAGTTAATTGTTAAAAGACCAAGAGACGGTGGACAGTCTATAAAAATATAATCATAATCTTTTCTTACTTCTTCAATGGCCTTTCTAAATACATATTCCCTGTTATCCATTTCAAGAAGCTCCACCTCTGCACCTATTAAATCAGGATGAGCAGGCAATATGTCAAGAAAGGGTACCTCTGTCTTTCTTATAACTTCCTTTGCTGTTCTTTTACCTATGAGGACATGATATAGGTGTCCGTATAGACCATTATATGATATACCGAGACCTGTTGTGGCATTTGATTGTGGATCCATATCAACAAGTAGGGTCTTTTTTTCAGCAACTGCTACAGATGCAGAAAGGTTCACTGCTGTTGTGGTTTTTCCCACACCACCTTTCTGGTTTGCCAGTGATATCACCATGGGATGATATAAAATAACATAATTATTTGTATGTGTAAAACTGGAAAATTTTTTAACTGCTAAATTCCACTGTTGGTGGAAAGAAGCAATTTAATTGCAGGGATGAGGTCAGTATGCATCAATCTTTTGGGTATAAAAATACTTGCCCCTGCAAAAATCGCATCATTTCTGTATACTTCATCTTCATACATGGAAAGAATTGTAACCTTTGTCTGGGGATATAGATGTTTTATAAGCTTTGTTGCTTCAATGCCATTTATACCAGGGAGATTTATATCCATTATCACTATTTCTGGGAGTATCTTTTTAATAACTATTAATGCCTCTTCTCCTGTCTTTGTGCCTATTATCTCAAATTCTGGGAATACTGAACATAGCCAATCACTTAACAAATTTCTAACTGAATCATGATCCTCCACGATAAGTATGGCATTGTTCATTATCACCTATCCATAAATATAAGAGAAGGCGAGACGTTTTGATCCTACTTTTTTTAGAAGGGGGGTTAGGTGGGGGTAAGATATGGCGTCTCGCCTGTAGTGTTTATTCATGTATTTGTCAATCATTATATTTTAATATAACTATTTTTATATTTTTTGTAAGTAAGGAGATTTTGAATTTTTATGTAAGGAATTTTTGATTAGGTACTACTCCAAACCTGTAATCCCGTGTCTTATAGCAAACTTAACAAGCCCTGTTATATCTTTTACACCTATCTTCTGCATTATTCTGCTCCTATATGTCTCAACTGTTTTGGGTGAAATGTATATAATGCTTGCAATCTCAGCGCTCGATTTTCCTTCAACAACAAGCTTCAATATCTCCATTTCCCTTGGACTTAATTGATGCAAAAGATCTTTTTTATCTTTTTTGGTTTTTTGCTGTAAATATTCATCTATTATCTGTTCTGAAATTTTTTTACTTAGATATCTTTTTCCTATGGCGCAACTCAAGACAGCACTTATAATTTCTGCGCCTGCAGATTCTTTCAGGATATATCCTTTTGCCCCGGCATCCATGGCCCTGTGTATATATTCAGGAGAAGAGTGCATAGAAAGGATTATCACATGAGTTTTGGGAGATAGCTCTATAATCTGTCTTGTAGCCTCAATCCCATCAAGTTCAGGCATGGCAATATCCATTATAACAATATCAGGTTTTAATGCCTTGACCTTTCTTACAGTATCTCTACCATTATCTGCCTCACCTATAACCTTGATTTTTTCGTTTGACTCAAGGAGTAGCCTCAACCCATCTCTTAAAATGGCATGGTCATCGGCAATAAAGACTGTTATTTTTTCGTGTGATGAAGAAGTCATATTAATTATTGGCCATGTATGTTTGGAATATATACAATTACCTTTGTCCCTTTTCCTTTTTCTGACTCAATTCTTAACTCCCCTTTTACTGAGAGTGCCCTTTCCCTCATGGTGATTAATCCCCACTTTGCCTTTCCCTCACCCTTTTCATTTATGAAATCAAAATCTTCAAGCCTTTTATTTCCATATTCTGATGTTAATTCAAATCCCTTACCATTATCATAGATAGTAAGACAGGCAGCATCATCCTCAATACTCAAATTTATATAGACCTCTGTTGCACCTGAATGTTTTGCCGTATTTGTTAAGGCTTCCTGGGTTATACGGAATAATGAATTTTCAATAGACGGATTTAACCTTTCATAAGATTCAACTCCATCAACAGCTACATTGATACCTGTCCTTGAAGAAAAGATCCTTCCATACCATTTAAGGGCAGCCAGTAATCCATAGTCATCTAACACAGAAGGCCTTAAGTCAGACATGATATTTCTTATCTTTTCTGTTGTTTGCTCAAGAAGGGTAAGAGAATCCTTAAGCCTTGTTTTTATATCATCGGAAACCATATCGTGAATTTTTGCGTTTATGATATTTAGATTAATACTGATGGCCGTGAGATTCTGTCCTACTGTATCATGCAACTCCTGCGAAAATCTTTTCCTTTCCGCCTCTTCAATATCCACAAGCCTCTTTGATAATGAACGAAGTTCTTCTTGCTGTTCTAACAGTTCCTTTTCTGCCTTTTTCCTTAAAGTTATATTTTCAGCAGTTCCCTCATAGCAAACGATTTTTCCGTCTTTATCCTTTACCGCATGGGCATTTATGGATATCCATATTTGTGACCCGTTTTTATGATATTGACATGACTCAAAACCTTTTACAAAACCATACGTCTCCACGATATTTTTAAACCTAATCCTATCTTCTGGATTAACATATAGCTTTTGGATATCTTCCACAGTTGATATCATCTCTTCAGGTGAATCATAACCGTACATATTTGCCAGGGCTGGATTCACTAAAATAAAGCGTCCATCGGGTGTTGTCTGAAAGATCCCCTCGATGATACTTTCAAAGATATTTCTGTATCTCTCTTCACTTTTTAATAATTTTTCTTCTATCTGTTTTCTTTCAGTTTCGTCTGTGTAAACAGTAACGACCTCACCGGTTGAGAGTCTGTAAACATAATAATCTCTCCATCCCGCCAAGCCTTCATCCCTGTAAATACCAATACTGTAATGTTCAGGGTTACCGGTTTTATATACCCTTTTTAAAACATCTAAAAGCCCTAAATCTTTAATTTCTAATTGTACATCCTCTATCTTTTTCCCTATTAAAAGATCCCTTTTTACATGCTCTATCTTTTCTGCCCCAGCATTCACATCCTTTATAATGAAAGTTTTTCCTCTATCGGTGGTCTCATATATGATGATCCCGATCTTCATGCTTTCAAAAAGTTCTCTGTATCGCTCCTCATATCTTTTTAATTCATATTCTAAATCCATTTCCTTCAATGGCACATCCATTTTTAATTCTTAAAAATAATAACACAGGATAACTATCAATTACCAAATGGTTCAATTATAATTTTAAGGCAATCTCCTCCTTGGGCCGCCATATCAAAACCTTTCTGTATTTCTGTTATGTTGAATTTATGGGTAATCAATTCAGCCACATTGATATGTTTTTTGCTGATAAGCTCTAAAGCCGTTTTATTATCCACTGGAGCTGCACCATAACATGTCTTTATGCTGATATCATTCCTCCAGAAAGGTGTAAAATCTATCTCCACCAATTCACCAGGATTAGGTACTGCAAAAAAAAGGATTGTCCCCCCTCTTTCAACCAGCCTTAAAGACTGTCTTGCAGCAGAAAGTACTCCTGCACACACTATAACCTTATCTGCAAGCCTTCCTTCATTAATTTCCTTTAAAATCTCCTCTATTTTATCATCCGGTTTTAAAGCACAAATTGCACCAAACCTTTCTGCAGCTTTAAGTCTGAAATCATTTATGTCCGTTGCAACGATCTTTTTCACTGACTTTGCCTTTGCAAGTTTAATCATAAGCAAACCCGCAATTCCGCAACCCAACACCATAACTGTATCTTCTTCCTGAAGATCAATTGCCCTCAATCCCCTCACAACAGTGCCTAAAGGTTCTATAAAAGAACCCTCTTCATAAGATACATAATCAGGAAGCACAAGGGTGCCAGTTTGAACACTTCTGCCTGAGACCCTTAAAAACTGAGAGAAGCCACCGGGGTAAAAATTATTTTTAGTGTGAAAGATTTCACAGGCGGTCTCATGCCCTCTTTTACAGAAATAGCAAACTTCACAGGGGACATGGTGCGTTGCAAAAACCCTATCTCCTTTTTTGAGATGTTTAATATTTTTACCAACCTCCACAATCTCACCAGCTATTTCATGACCCAGAACAATAGGCGCCTTTTTTATTCTATACCATTCAAGGACATCGCTTCCGCATATTCCACTTGCAAAAACCTTGATAAGGATATCATCTGGACCTATTTCTGGAATGGGAAGCTCCTCTACTTCTACCTTTTTATTGTTATAATACATCCCTACAAGCATCTATCTTTTGCCCTTTCTTTTCTTCCCTTTTGATTTGTTCTTTTCTTCAAGGAAGTATTCATAGGCTGATTTAGGTTTTTCATTCTCATGCACCACCTTCCTTAATGCCTTAATCATGGCAACAGGATCTTCTGATTGAAAGATGTTTCTACCCATATCAACACCTAATGCACCATCCTGAATGGCATTGTAGGCCATGGTAAGGGCATCTATTTCAGGGATCTTTTTCCCTCCTGCAATTACGATGGGTACGGGGCATGATGCCACAACTGTATCGAATCCTTTTTCCACGTAATATGTTTTGACATATGTAACACCAAGTTCTGCCAGTATCCTTGAGGCAAGACGCATATACTTCGCATCCCTTGCCATATCCTTTCCTACGGCAGTTACACCAAGCACAGGTATACCGTATCTATTCCCCATATCAACAAGCCTTGTCATATTATGGACCGATTGGGTTTCAAATTTACCCCCAATAAATACCTGAACTGCCATGGCTGCAACATTCAGTCTTATTGCATCATCTATATCAATGGCAATCTGTTCGTTTGAAAGTTCACTTAAAATACTTGGGCCACCGCTTGCTCGAAGCACTATCCCTTTGTCAAAAGTGGGAGGTATGATTGCCCTTAAAATACCCCTTGTGAGCATGATGGTATCTGCATATGGTAAGAGGGGAAGGATCGTTACGTCAATCCTCTCAAGTCCTGATGTGGG
>JAOAFK010000235.1 GCA_026416315.1 Syntrophorhabdaceae bacterium
GATGCCCTCACATGCAATATAGCCTATGTCCATCTTTTTATAAACAACACAAGGATAAGTAAAACTGCCACCGGTGAGGACAGACTCAGAGGTGCATTACAGGGTACATACAGCGGCTATGTGAATATATTCAGTGCAGAGCTGAGGTGGACTTATTGAGACCTTTTAGAAAGATGTGACAGCCCTAACATAATTGTAATAACCTGCATTATATAAATTAATTCAACATAGAAAAAAATCTTGTCTGTATATTTTTTACTTATAGTTATTTTGATTTAATTTTTTTTAAAAACAGTATTGATATTTTTTATTTTTTGTTGTTTTATTTACTCTTATGTATGAAGCACCTATTATAAAAAAGGCAATTGATATCCTTTTGTTCATCATAAAAGAAAAAAGGCCAGTAGGGGTTACTGAAATCTCTAAAGCCCTGCTTGTAAGTAAAAGCACCTCTTATGGCATTTTAAAGGCATTACTGGAAAAAGATGTTATAAGCAAAGATTCAACCACAAAAAAATATTTTATTGGCAAGGAACTCGTTAAAATTGCAAAGATCATCCACAATGACCTCGATATCATTAAAATTGCCAGACCATATCTTGAAAAACTATCAGAAATGATAGATGAAAGCGTATTTTTAGGTATTAAAGATAATGATACAATCAGGATTATAGACATTGTTGAGGTGAAAAAGAGTTATAAAATATCCTCTCATATTGGAACAAAGATTCCACTACCTGCAGGGGCTACAAGTAAAATATTATTTTCCACCATGAAAGATGATGAAATTATGTCCTTTTTAAACAGAAAGGGTCTGCAAAAATATACAAAAAATAGCATTACAGATATAAATGCATTCTTAAAAGAGATTAAAAAAACAAGAAAGACAGGCTATGCCATTGATTATGAAGAATATTTAAAGGGAGTAAATGCAATTGCCACTTACATTCACCAGCATAAAAATCCCGTTGCATTCATATGGATTGTAGGTTTTTCTAATTCTTTAACAAGAAATAAAATTAAAGAGGCCATTAAACCCATTAAAGAGGTATCAAGAATAATAAGTGAAAGGCTTTCTTTTAAACCTGACAGCAGTGAACTCTAATAAAATTCATTAAGTCCAAGCCTTTCGGCAGTTTCTTCTTTCACCTTTCCATTATTATCCCATCCCCTGAGCTTGAAATATTCAAGAAGGGTGTTTTTTACTTTTAATTGATCCAGTGGCGGCCTTATACCACCTGTATATTCAATAGACTCTCTATAAAACCTTTCAGGAAATGTATACTCATCTATGGTAAGCCCTCTTTTTACATTAAACATGTGTTGCATATTAATAATGCGTTCAGCATTTTTAATAACCATTTCTTCGTTTAATTCATAGCCAAACATGGCGTTAAAGGCTCTTGCCATAAACAATGGACCGATTGTTCTTAAAACTGGAGGCCTTATGCATAGACCAAAGGAATTAAGCAATGTTAAAAGCTCTTCCCCATATTTTGCCATACTAGGGATATGGATCCTTGAAGGAGGCGTTCCAAATATTCTGTCTTTAATATATTGTGGTATATCCAATAAGGCTATCTCCCTCTGGGAAATAAAAAGAGGTTCATATATGTAATCTCTTTCAAAATCTCTTAAATCATCAGTTGGGGTCCTGATTCTCAGATGGTCTCCACCCCTTGTATTAATAATGTAACCTAATATCCATGTGTCAAATCTTCCCCTCGGGTCTCTCACAGGCATCTCAAGCCCTTTTATCTCACATGCAAAATCTTCAGAACCAATAAAATATTTTTTTACGTGCCTGATCCCATCACCTAAAATCTTTCCGATGCCCTCTCTTTTTCCAATATAGGAAATCAACTTTGATATACTTTCAAAATCACCAAAGGCTGGTTTAAGGCCAATATCTGTTTCCTTTACCAAGTTTTTTTCAAAAAGTTCTATAAGATATGCAATCACAGAGGCTACTGATATAACATCCATGCCCAATCTATTACATAATTCCACACAGATCAATATTTCAGAGATATCTGTAATGCCTAATTTTGCTCCGAATTCGAGGACATAAGTGACCTCAAGTCCATGCGTTTCATGGCCTGCGTATTTTCCATGCCTTATCCTTGACCAGTTAAGACACCCTATAGGGCATGAAACACATGCAAAATCCCGTATTTTAAAATTTTCCTCAAAAAATCTCCTGCCACGGGTTTGTTCCCAGCCATCAATTGAGCCTTTTCTGAAATTATATCCTGGGAGAATCCCTATCCTATTATATACATCTGATACGACCATTGAACCATATCGTCTTGTATAACCGAAAGAATCCGATGCAGTTATCCTTTCTTTTATTTCCTTTGAAATTTTTAAAAAACTTTTTTTATCTTTTACAGTGATTTCGCCCTTTCCATTAAAACAGATTGCCTTTAGCATTTTGCTACCCATTATGGCCCCTGTGCCTGTGCGACCAAAGGCGTGATAATATCCATTCTGGATAGAGGCAAAGCGCACCCCCTTTTCGCCTGCTACACCAATGGAGATGATCTCTGTGTCCTTTCCCTCTTTTCTTTTAAGGGTATCAACGGTCTCAAATACATCTTTACCCCAGAGACTTCTTGCATCTTTAAATGTTACCCCTTTTTCGTCTATGACAAGATATACAGGATGCCTGGCCCTCCCTTTTATCCAGATAGTATCAATATTGCATAGCTTTATTCCGAGACCTAATCCACCACCAGAATTTGAGGTTCCAAAGTATCCCGTTGGTGAAAGGCACGTAATCTCGCATCGAGATGCCGAGGGTATAGTTGTTCCAGC
>JAOAFK010000005.1 GCA_026416315.1 Syntrophorhabdaceae bacterium
ATAATAAATAAATACAATGAAAATTTTGTTTTTTTTCATGATAAAAGCCTTTTTACGTATTTTAGCGATGAAAATGAAGGTAAGGTGGGTATTAATATAAAGTGGATTGATAGTATTGAAGAAACCTTAAAGAAGATTAAGGCAGGTGAAGAAGGGGTTTTTTTAAACAATGAAGTATGTATAGATTCAAGGGGTATAATATTAAAGGAAAAAGACACCAGTAAGATTGACCTGCAGCAGTACAGGGAAAGAAAAAGGGTAGAAAAGGAGATAAAAGAGATAGAGATTGCCTTGAATAAACATGCAGAGAGCATGAATCAGATAAAAAAAGAATTGGAAATTAAAGAAAGGGAGTACAGACAGGTCATAATAAATATTGAAGACAAAGAAAAGGTATTAAAGAGATATGAATTGACCTTGGCAAGGCTCCAAACTGAAATAAAAACAGTAAGAGAAAGATTAAATGAAATAGAATCACATATAGAAATCTATGATGAAGACCTCTCTGAGTCTACTATACAGGCTTTAAAAGACGAAATAAACGGTCATATGGATAAGAAAAAAGTCCTTGAAGAAAGGCTGGATGGTCTTAAAAAAGAGCTTGACAGATTGAAGGGTATGTATGAAAAGACCATGTCAGGCTGGAGGGCGATTTCAATAGAGATTGAAAGAAAGAAGAATATTGTAAACACCACAAACGAAGATATAGAAAGAAAGGGCAATCAGATTTTAAATATAAAAAAAGAAATAGAGGATATACATATACGTCTGAAAGAAGCGGATGAAAAAAGCATTGCATGTACAACAAACATTGAAAGACTAAAGCAAGCATACGAAGAAATTAAGGTTAATACAAAGAAACAGATTGGACGATATGAAGAATTAAAACATACATACGGTACACTCCATGTGGAAAAACAGGCTATTTCAGAGCAAATAGAGGCGGTTTTAAAGGAAATTGAAAAAACTAAATCCAAGAAAGAATCTGCTGAAAAGGAAATGGCCGTCATGATGGAGAAAAAAAGGGTCATAGAGGAGAGGCTTTTTTCTTCATACAATGTGGAAGACATATACAGCATCCCTCTTGCCCCTATTTCAGAACTTGAGGCTGAAAGGAATCGTATTGAAGAAGAGATAAAAGAATTGGGTGAGGTGAACTTCAGGGCAGAAAAAGAATATATAGAGACTAAGGCGAGAATGGAATTTCTCGATACACAGAAAAAAGACTTAAAAGATGCCATGGATTCTCTAAAAAAGACCATATTAAAGATAGACGGCATTACAAAGGAGATGTTTTTTGAAACCTTTGAGACTGTAAACAGTGCATTCAAAAGGTTTACAGATATGCTATTCAAAGGTGGTAACGGTCAACTGGTATTCAACCAGGATTCTCTCGGTGTTGATATGTTTGTGCAGTTGCCAGGAAAAAAAGTTTTGAGGATGGAGCAATTATCCGGTGGTGAGAAAGCACTCATTTCCATTGCCTTTCTTCTCTCCCTTATGGACACAAACCCATCACCTTTTTCCATCCTTGATGAGATAGATGCACCCCTTGATGATGCAAATGTTATGGCTTTATTAGAGATTATAAAGACCATTGTCCATAAGACACAGATTATCTTTATTACCCATAATAGACTGACCATGGAGGCATCCGATACGATTTACGGTGTTACCATGGAGGAGCCTGGTATATCTAAAATTGTTTCTGTAAGGTTATAGAATCACTTCTGAACCTCACCCGTCATAGGAACAAATCTTACATCACAGATATGTTTTTTAATATATTTACCCTTTTCCTTTTTGATGAGGGTGAGGTGCTGGTATAAAAGGGTATCGCCAAGAGGTATGATGAGCCTCCCTCCTTCTTTTAACTGTTCAAGAAGGGGTGGAGGGATGCGTTTTGCCGCAGCGGTAACCATTATGGCATCAAATGGTGCATACTCAACCCATCCTTGATATCCATCACCTAATTTTACCTTGATATTTTTATATCCTAAATCTTTTAATCTTTTGAAAGCCATCTCATAAATTTTTTTATTTATTTCAATGGTATAAACTTCTTTTACGATTTCAGCAAGTATTGCTGCTTGATAACCTGAACCTGTGCCTATCTCAAGCACCCTTTCATCTCCTTTTAATTCAAGTGATTCAGTCATAAGTGCCACAATGTAAGGCTGAGAAATGGTTTGACCCTCACCGATTGGCAGGGGATGGTCATTATAGGCTTTATCTATAAGGCTGGGGTCAACAAAGAGATGCCTCTTTACCTTTAGCATGGCATTTAGCACCTTTCTGTCTTTAATGCCCCTTGCCTCGATATCTCGTCTTACCATCTCCTCCCTTTTTTTATCAAATGTATCATTGGAGATGGCATATGAATATATAAGGACTATTGAGAAACATATGAAAATTAAAATTAAAATCTTTTTCATGATAAAAGGATAGCATACTTTAAAAGTCCATAAAAGTTTTTTTGAAAATAGGGCATATAATATATTACTCAACTACTAATATTTACCCCTCATATGTTTGATCCTTTAAAAATATCCCTAATTTTCAAATACCCTTTTTATTAAGAATTCTCTATAACTCTTTTCAGTTTCTTCTTTTTTTGAAGAAAGAATGAAAGATATTTAGATGTTGATAGTTAAAAACGCCTTGACATAAACAGTATTAAAGGCTAAAAGGAATATATAAACTAATTGTTGAAAGGTTTGTAAATAAACACCCTGAATATGGATAAATTATGGATGAGAAAGAGATAACAAAAAGGTTATATGAGATGTTTGAAGGTGCATTAAAGGCCTTCGATTATATATCAGAGGGTTTTTTATCACAGAATAAAGATGTATTGGAGAAGGGAGAGACATTGTTTATTGAGATGCTTTCGTCAAATCTTGAATTTGCAGAAAAGATTGTTCACCAAGGAAAGAAAAATGAATTTGATGAAAAATTTTTAAGCCTTATCATACCTCTTCAAGAGATCGCCCTTGCGGTAAGAAACCTCATATCCAAAGAGAAGGCCATACTCGAAAGAAATGTGATCTTCAGCATGAAGGCGGTCATGGAGATTACAGAACTGTTTTCAGCCATGAAAAGGCAATTTACTGATACAAAGGATTATATTCTTACAAAAAATCCAGCCTTGAAAGAAAATATTGCTGTGACTAAAGAAAAGATTATAAAAATGGTGGATGAATATGCTGCGATGCATAAGGAAAGGCTCATTACAGGTTTTTTCGGTATAAAGGCCTCATATCTTTATCTTTCACTCATTGGCTCTTTCAAGACCGTTGCAAAGGAGCTTGTAGAGTTTTCTGAAAAGATTTGAAATCTTTATTTTCCGCTTATCTTCATCCCTTCGATGTACAAAGAAGGTGATCCATAAATACCGTAAAATTTCATGTCATTCCCTATTTCTTTTATGTTGTTAAATAATTCAAACACATTTCCTGATAAGATTACCTCTTTGAAGGGTTTTATTTTTCCATTTTTAATCAGATGCCCTATAGCACCGAGAGAGAAATCGCCAGTTACTGGATTGGCTGTATGGGTACCTATCAATTCCTCTATAATGATACCATTATTCATGTGATTATGGATATTTACATTACCTTTTTCAATAAACATCCCCCTTATACCACATTTGGGTGGATCTTTTAAGCCTGTTCTTACTGAATTACCTGTTGAAGGTTTTTTGAATTTTTTTCCGTAATAAACGTCATAAAGGAATGTTAAAAAAACACCATTCTTTACCACATAATTTTCATTTAGAGGAACACCCTCACCGTCGAATAGAAAAGCATTTATACCTGTTTTACCTGAATCTATGATATCTAAAACCTCAGAAAAACATTTTTCTTCAATTCTGCCTTTCAGTTTTGTCTTGTTTTTAAAGAGATTTTCTCCAAGGAAAGAGCCTGATAGGATCCCGAGTATATCACATGCTGCCTGGGGTTTTAAAATGCCATCATAAATGCCAGTTTCGATCTGACTGCTTCCGAGAAATGAAATAGCCTTTTCAGCAATTTCTAAACCAAACTTTTCTAAATTTAAATCTTTTAAAAAATAAGACCATTGCCAGTCAAACCATGAAACTTCATCTTTATCTTTTGCAACAGCCATCCCTGTTATTACATAAACTGTTTTTTTAGCCCTCTGGGAAATACCGTTTGAATTTAAAAGCCATATCTCAATTTCTTCTTG
Organism: Syntrophorhabdaceae bacterium; assembly: GCA_026416315.1. GTDB lineage: Bacteria > Desulfobacterota > Syntrophorhabdia > Syntrophorhabdales > Syntrophorhabdaceae > JAKORG01. The sequence continues at coordinate 4,210 of JAOAFK010000005.1, forward strand.
GTGTAATTCACATCCCCTTGTGGTTACAATTCTCTTGTCAAAATTTCTCACGGATCTCTCAAATTCAATAATCATCTCCTTTTTTATCGTATCATCAATGTTTATACCTTCCTCGTCATAGAGAAGAAGTGGGGGATAATCACCTGAAGGGTAGGGAAATCCATAATCATCATCTCTATCTACATAAGGTAAAATCTCAAGGCAATTCGATAAAAGGGCATCTATGCCTTTATCATTGATATCAAAGGTATATGAGAATACCAGCCTTTTATCTTTAATGCCCCTTATGGCAATGCCTTCCTCTTCCCTGAATTCGGCAGTGTATATATCAAGATCGCGGCTTTCATATTTTTTTGTCTTTTCCTTCATATAGAAGAGCTCAAAGCTATCAAAGAGGGCTTCCATTTTTGTTAAAATCTTCTCCATATCCATTCCTTAAAAGGTTATGTCCATCTTCATGGCGACCTCGTCGCACTGTGGAAATTTAGGGCATTTTATGCAGTCAGACCATATCTTTTGGGGTAGCTCTTTTTTGTCAGTTATATAGAACCCACATTTTTTAAAGAATTCGGTCTGATATGTTAAAAGAAATACATGCTTAATCCTAAAAAGTTTTGCCTCTTCAATGGTGGCCTCTACAATTGCCTTTCCTACCCCTCTTTTTCTGTAAGAACTCAATACGCAGACTGACCTGATCTCAGCTAAGTCTTCCCAGCATATATGAAGGGCACCGGTGCCTACAATTCTACCGTTATCCACATAGACGAAATAGTCCCTCATGTTGTCATACAGTTCACCTAAAGACCTAGGCAACATCTCACCTTTTGCAGCGGAAGCATTTATCAATTTATGAATCTGTTTTATATCTTCAATGGATGCCTTTTTTAGCATTTTTGAGCATCTCCTCTGCCATCTTGATTGTTTTTTCTGTTATCTCCAAACCACCTAACATCCTTGCTATTTCCTTTATCCTCTCAGTTTCATCAAGTCTCTTTATGCTTGTTATTGTATAATCTTTCATCTGATGTTTTTCAACCAGGAAATGATTATTTCCATAGACTGCTATCTGGGGAAGATGGGTGATGCAGATTATCTGATGGTTTTCTGAAAGCATTTTCAACCTTAACCCAACCATCTCTGCAACCATACCACCAATACCTGTGTCTATTTCGTCAAAGATCATGGTTTTATTCCATGTGTCTCCCATCACCCTTTTTACGGCAAGCATGATCCTTGAGAGTTCTCCTCCTGATGCGATTTTCCTCAATGGTTTTAAAGCCTCACCAGGATTGGGGCTTATCAAAAAATCAATATCATCCCTGCCATCTTCTTCTATATAGCCTCTGTCTTTAATCTCTATTTTAAACTGTGTCTTTTCCATGGCAAGCATTTTAAGCTCTTCCATGACCATACTTTCTATTTTTAAAGCGCCTTTTTTCCTGTTATCTGATAGGACATCGGCCAATATCTGAAGTTCTCTATTTATTTCTGATAATTTTTTTTCTGTTTCTTTTATGTTTTCTGTCAGTTTTAATAAATATTCAAGCCTTGCCCTTGCATTCTTGTAATATCTATTAATATCTTCGATAGTTTTTCCGTATTTTTCTTTTAGGGAAAATATTTTTGAAAGTCTATCTTCCACCCTTTTTAATTCATCCGGTTCAGAGATTATGGTCTTTGACCTTTCCTTAATCTCTCTGTATAAATCATCAATCTCATAGGATATTGATTCTATCTTTTCTATAAAATTGCTTATAAGCTGAATGTGTCTAAACTGTTTTAGAATAGATAGGCAAAAATATATACAATTATGGGCGGAAGCATCTCCTTCGTACAGATTTTCAGCTACTTCCTGAAGTGTGCTTTTTATCCTTTCCCCCTCTTTTAAAATCTTTAGCCTTTCTTTCAGTTCTTCTTCTTCGCCTTCTTTTAGACATGCGTTTTCAATTTCATCGACCTGAAATTCAAGGAACCCTATTTCCTTTTCCTTTGTGCCTGCCTCACCAAGCATGGTTTTTAAATTGCTTTCCAACTCCCTTAGTTCCTTTACCTTTTCCCTCAAAACTTCCCTTTGCCTATCTAATTTCAGAATGCCATCTACCATCCTGATGTAATGTTCTTTTTCGAGGAGGTTTCTGTATTCATTCTGTCCGTATACGTGCAGTAGATTTTGAGCGATCTCTTCCATCCTGTTTAATGGTATGGGTTCTCCATTTAAAAACGCCCTTGACCTGCCTGAGCCAAGGATAACCCTTTTTAAAATAAACTCTTTTTCACCCTCTAAAAAATGGGCCACTATTTCAGCCTGTTTTGCCGAGGTCTTTAAAACTTCAGGTGAGACCTTTTGGTTTAAAAAGGTTGTTAATGCGTTTATGATTATAGATTTTCCTGCACCCGTTTCGCCTGTTATGACATTAAATCCTTCATCAAAATCCACCTCCATTTCGTCAATGATGGCAAACCCCTTAACCTTCAAAAAGGTTAACATCTTTTATCTTTCACCCCATTTTAGCTTTTCCCTTAAGATTTCAAAATATCCCCGAGAAAAAGACTTGATAAGGTTTACAGAATAAGATGATTTTTTTGCAACCACCTCATCTCTAAACTCAAGGGGGAAGCCAATCTGTCCATCAATAGTTAAGACAACCCTTTCGTTTTTAGATTTTAAAATAGCCTTCATAACCGTATCTTCTGAAAGTATAAGGGGCCTGTTGGTAAGCATGTGTGGACAAATGGGTGTAATTATCACATTTTTTAATGAGGGATAAAGTATGGGACCCCCTGCAGAAAGGGAATAACCCGTGGAACCTGTGGGAGTAGAAAAAATAAGTCCATCTGCCTTGTATGTTGTAAGATACACATTGTTTACATAAACCTCTATGTCAATGATCCTCGCAAGGGCATCCTTTGTAATAACCGCATCATTTAAAACAGGGAGATTAAATATGGTGCTGCCTTCTCGAATGACTTCAACATCAAGCATCATACGCCTTGATATTTTATAGTTACCAGAAAGTACTCTTTTTAACATCAAAGGCAACTCTTCTGCCGAGATCTCAGTCAAAAAACCAAGCCCACCTAAATTCACCCCTAAAATGGGAACCTCTTTACCTTTTAATTGTCTTGCCACAGCAAGGAGTGTCCCATCGCCCCCTAAAACAATTATCAAATTTGCATCTTCACCCACATGCTCAAGTTCAAGGGTTTTTGTGTAATTCAAAGACCTTGCAGACTCCTCATCGAGGAAAATCTCCACTTCATTGCCATATAAATGTATTATGTTCTCAGCAATTTTTATGGCATCATGCTTTTTTCTCTTACAGACAATATGTATCCTTTTCATCTGCAATACCTTTCCAAATTCTCATTTTTTGGTCTAAAATGCTTATTAAGGCTGGTCTTATAATCTTTTCTGCCTGGCATCCATTACAGCCTGCCAAATCTCAGCAGGATTTTTTACAACAGTTATCCCTGCCTCCTCAAGGGTTTTTATCTTCGTTGCCGCATCCCCTTTACCACCTGAAATTATAGCCCCGGCATGACCCATGCGCCTGTTAGGAGGGGCAGTAACACCGGCAATAAATGCAACAACAGGCTTTTTTCTACTTATTTTATAATACTGGGCAGCCTCCTCTTCAGCGGTGCCACCTATTTCCCCAATCATAATAATAAGTTCTGTCTGTTCATCCTCTTCAAACATTTTTAATAAATCCACATATTTTAATCCCACGATAGGATCGCCGCCTATGCCTATGCATGTAGATTGGCCAATACCCCTGTTTGAAAGCTGGTATACCACCTCGTAAGTTAAAGTACCGCTCCTTGATATAATACCAATAGGTCCTTCTCTATGGATGTATCCTGCCATTACACCGATTTTACATTTATTAGGTGAGATTATACCAGGTGTGTTCGGTCCTATGAGGATAGAGCCTTTTGATTTCACATAATGGAAAACACCAAGCATATCAAGGGTAGGTATACCTTCTGTAAGACAAACTATGATCTTTATGTTTGATTCAGCTGCCTCTAAAATTGCATCGGCAGCAAAAGGGGGTGGTACAAAGATTGCCGTGGCATCAATCTCCATTCTCCTTTTTGCTTCAGAAACCGTATTAAAAACAGGTATACCCTCAAAGACACTCCCTCCTTTTCCAGGTGTGACACCAGCTACAATATTTGTTCCATATTCCTTCATCTGTCTTGTATGAAAGGCGCCCTCGTTTCCTGTGATGCCCTGAACAAGCACCTTTGTTGTTTTATCTATAAGGATGCTCATAACTCAACCGCTAAAATTATCCATTAATTTCCTTTTTACCTAATAATTCTGCCACCTTGACCGCAGCTTCTCCCATGTCCAGGGCAGTTATGAACTTAAGTCCAGCCTCTTTTAATATCCTCTTTCCCTCTTCAACATTTGTCCCTTCAAGACGGATAACGATCGGTAATTCAATGTGGAGTTCTCTGGCTGCTTCTACTACTCCATTTGCAAGGGTATCACATCTTAAGATACCACCGAATATATTTATAAAGATCACCTTGACGTCTTTATCAGAAACAAGGATTTTAAGGCCTTCCTTTACCATGTTAGATGTAGCACCACCGCCCACATCAAGAAAATTTGCAGGCTCCGCCCCAACAAGTTTAATTAAGTCCATAGTGGCCATTGCAAGACCTGCGCCGTTTACCATGCAACCCACATTGCCTTTTAGTTTTATATAGTTCAGATTGTACTTTGCAGCCTCTGTTTCAAGGGGATTTTCCTGTTTGTAATCACGGAGGGACAGTATTCCCGGGTGCCTGAAAAGGGCATTATCATCAAAGTTTATCTTTGCATCAACTGCTAAGAGTTCGTCATTGGCAGTAATGACAAGGGGGTTTATCTCTGCAAGAGAGCAATCCTTTTCAATAAAAAGCCTATATAAGCCTTTTGCAACTAAAGCGATTTTTCTAAAGTATTTAGCATCAATACCAGCAGATACCAAAGCCCTTGTAATGTAGAAATCTTTTAGCCCTAAAAGGGGTTCTATATTTTCCACAACCACCTTTTCTGGTGTTGAAGCAGCTACCTTTTCAATTTCAATACCACCTTCTGAGCTTAAAATCATGGAGATACATGCACGGGACCTGTCTACGGTGAATCCAAGATACAACTCCTTTTTAAACTCAACTGCCTCTTCTATTAAGAGATATTCGACAGGTTTTCCCTCGTCGCCTGTCTGTTCAGTAAAAAGGGTTGAACCTAAAAGATGGGATACATACTCTTCAAGTTCTTTTCTTGTGTTGACAATCCTGATACCTCCTGCCTTACCCCTGCCGCCTGAATGGATTTGTGCCTTTACAACAAGGTTAGCCTTGTTTAGAGATTCCCAAGCCTTTATAGCATCTTCTTTGTTTTTTATGGTTATACCTTTAGGAATTGGTATGCCGTATGTTTTCAGGAGATCTTTTGCCTGATATTCATGTATCTTCATCTTCCCGCTCACTTCTTACAAACGGCAAGATGTTTTTTCTGGCCTTGATCGCCTCGGCCATCCCTGCATTTAAAGCGTCCTTATTTAATTTTTCAGTGCCCTTTGGCACCCTTGCAAGAACAGCCTTTTCCATTGATTTTGGCGAAACGATGTCAGTTAATTTAGTAATTGCACCGAGGGCAATGATGTTTGCCACCATCTCTTTTCCAAATTTTTCCCTTGCAATTCTTGTAAAGGGTATCTGGTATGCCCTTGCAATGGGTATCTGTTTTACAAAGGTAGAATCAACAATTAAAATTCCATCCGGTTTTAAGTCCATATAATAGTCATCGCAGGATTTCTGATTCATAGCGAGAAGTACATCGAGTTTTAATGCCTTAGGATAATCAATATCTATATCGCTTATCACAACCTCTGCCTTGCTGGAGCCGCCCCTTGCCTCAGGGCCGTAGCTTTGGGTTTGGGATACATGTCTGCCTTCATAGATGCCAGCAGCTTCCGCAAGGATGATGCCCATCAAAATTATACCCTGACCGCCTGAACCGCTGAGCCTTATATCGTATCTAAAACTCATTTTAACCCTTTTATATTTTTTTATTTTTCCTTCTTTGACATGGCCATCTGTCTGATCTTTTCATACTCGTCAAGATATACAGGTAATTCTTTATCCACAAGAACCCCTATCTTAAATTTGCCTTTCAATTCTTCCTCACTCATGGTTGCAGCCTTCTCAACAGTAACTGCATGGTCTTTCTGCCATTGCATCATCTCCACAGCACCACCCATCTTGTTTAGTTTTCCGAATTGTGTGTGACAGTGGGATATTACTTCTACAACGGCAAAACCTTTCTTGAGGAACGCCTTTTCCATCAGACTATCAAGGAGTTTTGCATGATAAACAGTTCCCCGTCCCACAAAAGGAGCCCCTGCTGTAACGGCAAGTTCAGAGATATTGAAGGCCTGTTCAATGTGTATATATGATGATGTTGTTGTTTTCATTCCATAAGGGGTGGTGGGTGAATACTGTCCCCCTGTCATACCGTATATACTGTTATTTAATATTATTGCAGTTAAATCGATATTTCTTCTTGCAGCGTGGATAAAATGATTTCCACCAATGGCAACAGCATCGCCATCCCCCATAACAACAATGACCTTTAATTTTGGATTTGCAAGTTTTATCCCTGTTGCAAAGGCCAATGCCCTTCCATGGGTTGTATGAAGGGTATTGAAATCTACATAAACAGGAAGTCTACCAGTACAGCCAATACCGGATACAAGGACTATCTCATCTTTTGTGAAACCACATCTGTCTATGGCCCTGATAAGGGCTCCAAGCATAATACCTATACCGCAACCCGGACACCACACATGGGGGAATTTTTTATCATGTCTTAAGTATTTGTGGATCAATTTTGTTATTTCAGGCATCAGCCTACCTCCTTGATCCGTGCAAGGATCTCCTGAGGGGTTATGATTGTTCCATCTACCTTATTTATTGTAAATATCTTTGTTGATCCTTTGTTTACCCTTTTTACCTCCCTTGAAATCTGACCCATATTCATTTCAGGAACTATCACGATCTTTGAAGTGTTCAATACCTTTTCTACAGCAGTTCTCATAAATGGCCATAATGTATTGAGTTTTAACATACCCACCTTTAAACCCTTCTGTCTTGCATCTATTGCTGCCCTTTTTGCTGACCTCGCAACACAGCCATAGGCAATTATGGTAATGTCAGCATCATCAGTTTCATAAAATTCACCGAATTGTAATTCTGAAAAATGCTGGCTGATTTTTCTAAATAACCTTCTTATAAATGGGTCAATCTCATCCGGTCTTGAAGTGGGAAAACCCCTAATGTCATGTGTGAGACCTGTTACATGATACCTATATCCTTCGCCGAAATTCGCCATGGGTGGAACGCCGCTTGGGGTATCCACATAGGGGATATACCATTCAGGTGGCATATTGGGTTTTATCCTGTTGAATATTTCAACCTCTTCATCTTCAAAGATGGTAATCTTTTCCCTCATATGGGCAACCACTTCATCCACAAGAATGATAACGGGATTTCTGAACTTTTCTGAGAGGTTGAACGCTTTAATAGTTAAATCATAACATTCTCTAACAGTTGATGGGCACAGGGCTATGATAGGGTGGTCACCGTGTGTCCCCCATCTGGCCTGCATAACATCACTCTGGGATGGAGATGTGGGCAGCCCTGTACTTGGCCCTCCCCTCATGGCATCAACTATTACACATGGGACTTCTGCCATTATGGCAAAACCTAAGTTTTCCTGCATAAGGGAAAATCCAGGACCGCTTGTTGCTGTCATGGATTTTACACCCGCAAGGGATGCACCTATTACAGCAGCCATACTTGCTATCTCATCTTCCATCTGTATATATGTGCCACCTACCTGTGGAAGCTTTACAGACATCGCCTCAGCGATTTCTGTGGCCGGGGTTATGGGGTATCCGGCAAAAAAGCGACAGCCAGCTCTTAAAGCCCCTTCAACAATTGCCTCATTACCCTGTAATAAAAATTCTTTATAAGGTGTTTTTGGTTTCTTCTTCATCTATTTCCTTAAAATCCTTATCCTTTTTGTAAACTGTTATGGCAAAATCAGGACATCTAAGTTCACACCAGCCACAGCTTATGCATTTTTCAGGAAATTTTACATAAGGATATCCCGCTTCGTCTCTTGCAAGGACACCGGCAGGACAGAAGGCTTCACAAATGCCGCATGCCTTACACCAGCCCTTAAAGATATCTATTTTTGTTTTCTTTTCTTTTTTTCCACTCATTAGAAACCTTTTTGATAAGTTTTAAAAAAATAAAATTTTTAATAAATAGTTGTCAAGCTTTTAAGCTTAAAAAATTTTATTCCCCTATAATTTTTACAAGAACCCTCTTTTTCCTTCTTCCATCAAATTCACCATAGAAGATCTGCTCCCATGGACCGAAATCAAGCCTTCCTTCTGTGACGGCCACAACGACCTCTCTTCCCATAATCTGTCTTTTCAGATGGGCATCACCGTTATCCTCTCCGGTTCTATTGTGCCTGTACTGACTTATTGGCTCATGGGGCGCAAGTTTTTCAAGCCATTTTTCATAGTCTTCATGAAGACCTGACTCATCATCATTTATAAATACCGATGCGGTGATATGCATGGCATTTACAAGACACAGGCCTTCTTTTATACCACTTTCTTTTAGGCATTGCTCTACCTGAGATGTAATATTTATAAATGCCCTTCTTGTGGGCACATTAAACCATAATTCCTTTCTATAGCTCTTCATACTCTACCCTTTTTTTCATTAAAAAATGCATAGATGTTACTGGCAAATTTTTCTCGGAAATGCGCACCTTTTTCACGGTCAAAAAGGTCTTGCTCTGAAAAATCCTTTAATATCTGTTTAAGTTTTTCCTGTCCTTTTGCCCAGTTATATAACCTTATAAAGTCCTCTTCCTGAGAAAAATCATTATTTCCGAGAATAAAACCCTTACATTTTTTGCAGATATAAGCCTCAAGGGAATAGGTATTTATGGGTTTATCCGTATCATAGTCATGCCAGCACTGACCCATTAATTCTGTTAAAAATCTATCACGTTCTTCATTCATAGGCACCTCCAGAACATATTTTACACCAAAGGTATATCCTATACAATAACCATACATTTTTATATTCCTTTTATTTTTGTCCATATTGTATGGACATGGTTTTGCCATCTGTACAGACACTAATATAGCCATTTTCTAATGTCGATAAAACAGGTATGGATAGTCTTTTATATCTATTGAGCGCCTCTTCACTCGGTAACCCCTTTATACCCTTTCCTGCGCTTAATACTGCGATTTTAGGATTAACTGTTATGAGAAATGCCGTACTACTTGCGTTTTTGCTGCCATGATGAGGGACTTTTAATACATCAGATTTTAAAGCCATGCCTTTTAATATCATTCTTTCTTCTATCTCTCTTTCTATATCCCCTGTGAGAAGAATGGATCTGTTATGGTATTGTATCTTTATAACAAGTGAGGCATTGTTTAGATTTTGTGTATGATAATCTTTATCAGGGTTTAAAACTTTTATATTGAAATCTCCATATGAAAAAATGCCATCACCTGTGTTCAAGAAAGTTATTCCAATCTTTTTATCTTTACAGAGACGAATGGCATCTAAAAACAGGGGATCATCTATAAAGATACCGCCTGTTGCAAACTTTTTTACATTAAAGTACTCCATTATGTATAACAATCCAGATAAATGGTCACCATGAGGATGTGTATTTATCACATAATCCATGGTCAATATCTTTTTTGAGAGTAAAATAGGGGCAATGATATTTTTCCCTACATCAAAACTTTCTTTAATTTTCTGACCTCCATCCACTAAGATACGTTTGCCCTTGGGTGCCTCGATAAGTATGGCATCACCCATGCCCACATCTATGAAATTCACGCATAAGTCATTATAAAACCTTTTGTTTACTTCATGGATGGAATAAACCAAAAGTACTGGCAGAACAATGACATAGAATGTAGCAATTACAACTTTTCTATTCATAAATAAAACGGAGAGAACGAAACTATAGAACAGTAATGCCTCGAAATGATTAGGTCTTATGAAGGGAAAGAGATAACCGAAATCAAGGGATTTTAAAATTTGGATATTTATGTCTATCACACACCCTGCAAGGCTGATTATTTGCTCACCGTATGGCATGAATACACCCATGAGAATCAATGGTAAAGAAATCAAACAGATAAGAGGAATAGAAATGAGATTGTGTAGGACAGAAAAAAAGTTTATCCCATAAAAATGATACAGGACAACAGGTAATGTGCCTATTGTAGCAGAAAAAGTGGTGATAATGGATATAAAAAACCATCTCATGATCCTTGAGGTGACTCTCCATATTAATTGATAAAGGCGGTTTATAATAAGAAGGATAAATATCACACTTAAAAAGGATAGCTGGAAAGAAGGCATAAATAATGAGTGGGGATAAACAAGAAGTATAAAAAGGGCTGCCATAAAAACAGTATTGAATATATCCCTCTGTTTTTCAAAAAATACTGCCATAAGAAATATAGAGACCATAATAGTGGCTCTTATGGTAGACACACTTGCCCCAGAAAGGATCATAAAAAGAACAGGGAATATAATTGTTATAATGGAGGCATATCTTTTATCCAAGCCTGAAAAAGCAAGTGTTCTTTTTCTATTGAGAATCCATTTGATGATAAAAAAGAAAAAGCCTGTTATAATGCCCACATGAAGGCCTGATATGGCAAGGATGTGCGATGTGCCTGTCCTTTGAAAGATTGTTTTTGTTTCTTCATCAATGGACACCCTATCACCTAATACAAGGGCTTTTATAATACCCTTATGTTTTGCCTCTGACCTTTCAATCTTTTCTTTAATGAACCTTCTAATCCTGTCTATAATTTTCTCCCCTTTTTTAGTGTTTATAATGTGACCTTTTAACTCGAAATTTATTCCCTCAAGATGTTTTAACCATTTCCATGAGAATATATAGGGATTTTTGTATGTAATGGACAACTCTTTTAGTTCGCCATAGAAGATAACAATATCACCTGCATCCAGTTCTTTATCTGTTTTTAATATCACTTGTAAAGATTTATAAAATTCCGGTTTTATTATCTTTAACACCTTTATATACCTGTTTGCTTCCAAAACCCTTGCTTCAAATAGATTAAATTCGTTGTTTTGTTCTTCTGTTATCCATGTATTTGTAATAAAACCGAGCCTTAGCATCCCCGCAAGAAAAAAAGAAAGAAATATCATAATTGCACAGAGTCTTCTGTGTGTATCAATAAAAAATGGCACAATAAATAGAGAAGGCAGTATGAGAAGAAAGATAATTTTGATGGGCAGGTTCTTTATTGCCTCAAAATATATCCCTGCACTAAAAGAAAGAACAGAGATTATAAACAAGCTTCCATTATGCCTTCTAAAAATGCCCGGACATTTATGCCCAAATCCGGAACATAGTATCCCCCTTCGAGTATGGCAAACATATGGGGATTGGATGTGGCGAGCATATTTCCTATGGTTTTAAAATCCTCTGTGGTAAGGAGTGCTCCCCAGTCTTTTATGTATGTATCAAAACCAGCAGAACAACCAACGATGTCAAAATCACCTGCATCAACAAGGGCATCTTTTAAATCCTTCATGAAATTACCCCTTGGATAGGCATCAATATTTCTGAACCTTATCCTTTCGTCACCCTTTACAATGTCATAGGTGCCGTTTCCATAGTGAAGGTCAATGTCTACAATCAGGGCTGTCCTTATTTTTCCATCTTTTAGAAGCTTTTTTATCGCTATAGCCATATTGTTGAAAAAACAGAAACCACCGTTGAAATTATAACCTGCATGGTGCCCTGGTGGTCTAATTAAGGCAAATGCAGGTCTTTTAAGGCCTATTTCAGCTGCCTTTATAGCACCACCTGCAGACTTTGTGGCAACATAAAACAATTCTTCTTTTCTTTTTACAGATTCTATAAGGTTATCGCTATGACATAATTTCAAGTCTTCTATGGTGCATGGTTCAGGCTCAATGATTTCTGCCATATCAACTATTTTGAAATAGATGGAAGAGATCCTGTCAGGATTTTCGCAGTCTACAGTATCGTAATCTGTATAAAAATCTTCACTAAATACGACAGGTATCTTCATAGTTAATTTTTAAAATATGAAGATTTAATAAGTCAACATTTAAAATTATTTTTTAAAAATTGAAAATAACAGGGTCAATATAATGCTTATGATGATGCTTGTTGTAATGGGGAAATAGAAGCTGAAGTTTTCTTTCTTTATATGGATGTCACCAGGCAGCCTCCCTATATATGGAATCTTATCACCGAACATAAAGGCAAGACCGATGATAATAAAGAAAATACCGATTATAATAAAAATCTTACCGAATCCAGGTATCATTTTTCTTTCCTCCATATCGCTCATATTCACTGAAAATGCAACCACAGTAGTTCTGTCTATACATGTTAAGCCTTTTTGATTCCTCAATACCTTCTTTCCAGCCCAATCTGAAATCCATATATATAAAAGAAATATTAAATTTTTCTGAAAAATCAAGGCCCATTTTTTTTATATCATCATGGCGTTGATATTTACTATATAGAAGCGTAGTTGTCACAGCATTATATTTTTCTTCATATGCCTTTTTAAATGTCTTTTCAAGCCTTATGGAATAGCAGAAAAGGCACCTGTCCTTTCCATAGTCTATGGCACCCTTTAAAAAATCCCTTAAATTGTATTCATCGTCCACTATGAGAGGCAAAAGGGATATCCTTGCATAATTTTCAAGGGTAGTTAGTCTTTTTGAAAACTCTATAAATGGATGTATATTTGGATTATAAAAATAACCCGTCACATCCACATTTTCTTTTCTTAATGTCTTTAATGTGTAGATGCAACATGGCGCGCAACAGATGTGCAAGAGTACCCTCAAATGCCTGCCTCCTTTATCATCCTTATGAATTCTTCCTCATCTATGACTTTGATACCCATCTGTTTTGCCTTATCTAATTTTGAACCCGCCTCTTCCCCTGCAACAACAAAATTTATCTTTTTACTCACAGAGTTTGATGTCTTGGCCCCTAAGGATTCAACCATTCTTTTTGCCTCATCCCTTGTGAAACGCTTCAAAGTTCCTGTAAAAACAAATATTAATCCATCTAAGGGTTTTTTCCCTTCTTCTTTGTATTCAATCTTAACACCGGCCTTTATCATCTTTTCAATAGTCTGTCTATTTTTCTCATCATGGAAGAAAAAGACAATGCTGCTGGCTACTTCAGGCCCTATCTCTGGTATATTTATAAGTTCATCTTCTTTTGCAACCATAAGTTCTTCTATATTTTTATAGCGTTCTGCAAGGAGTGTGGATATATGTTCGCCCACATGCCTGATACCCAGGGCATAAATAAATCGATTGAAAGGTCTTTTCTTTGAGTTATTTATGGCATCTATCAAATTCTGGGCTGATTTGTCAGCCATACGTTCAAGGTTTGCAAGCTGTTCTTTTGTGAGGTAATATAGATCTGACACATCCTTGACTATACCTTTATCAACAAGTTGGTCTACGAGTTTTTCTCCAAGCCCTTCTATATCCATAGCCCTTTTAGATGCAAAGTGGATGATTCTACCCTTTATCTGGGCAGGACAGTTAATGTTAACACATCTTCTAATGGCCTCTCCCTCAGGTCTAACAACAGGCTCACCACAAACAGGACACTTATCAGGCATAAAGAATGTCCTTTCAGAGCCTGTCCTTTTCTCTGTTATTACCCTTACAACCTCAGGTATCACATCTCCAGCCCTTGTGACAATCACATGGTCACCTATCATTATGTCCTTTCTTTTTATCTCGTCTTCATTGTGGAGCGTTGCCCTCTCAACTACAACACCGCCTATGTTTACAGGATCAAGGATGGCAACAGGTGTGAGTGCACCTGTTCTTCCTACACCGACGATTATGTCTTTTATAATCGATTGTTCTTCATGGGCTTCAAATTTATATGCTATTGCCCATCTGGGAGAGCGGGAGACCTGCCCTAATTGTGCCTGATAATCAAGCCTGTTTACTTTAATAACTGTTCCATCTATCTCGTATGGTATTTCATCTCTTATGGATTTTATAAAATTGTAATGTTCAAAGATCTCTTCAAGATTTCTACATAATTTTGTATAAGGATTTACCCTGAAACCCCACTTCTTAAGATAATCAAGGAATTCCATATGCGTTTTCAAATCAATCCCTATTATCTGTCCCATGGCATAACAGAAAATATTTAACTTTCTGCTTGCCGTGATCTTCGGGTCAAGCTGCCTTACTGAACCACTTGCAGCATTTCTTGGATTTGCAAAAAGAGGCTCCCCGGTAATCTCTCTCTGCCTGTTTAGTTCTAAAAATTCTTTCTTTCCCATGTAGATCTCACCTCTTACTTCAAGCCTTTCGGGAATCACTACATGTTCTGATTCAAGGAGTCTCATGGGAATGGATTTTATGGTTCTTAAATTCTGTGTTATATCTTCTCCAACAAAACCATCTCCTCTTGTTGAACCAAGGACAAACTCTCCATTAATGTAAACAAGTTCAACGGCAAGTCCATCAATCTTTACCTCCATAACATAATCTATTTCATGAACACCTAAAAGTTTTTTTACCCTTTTATCAAACTCTATAACTTCATCTTTGTTCATGGCATTGGCAAGGCTCAGCATGGGTATTGTGTGTGCCACTGTAGAAAACTCCTCCAGAGGTTTTGCACCTATCCTTTGGGTGGGTGAATTGGGGCTTAAAAACTCAGGATATTTTTCCTCAAGTTCAATAAGTTCCCTCATCAATCTGTCGTACTCACTATCAGTTATGACAGGGCTATCAAGGACATAGTACCTGTAATTGTGATATTCAATTTCCCTTCTTAGACTTTCTATCTTTTCTTTAATTTTTGTCTTGTCCATACTTCAAACCTGTGCACATATTTTTTTCTCTTCTCTCCAGTACGGTGACATCTGCCTTAATTTATCTATTATTTTCGGCATAACATCTATTACATAATCAATTTCATCCTGTGTATTATAGACACTTAAACTAAAACGGATTGAGCCATGTATCATTGTATTAGGGACACCCATGGCATCTAATACATGGGATGGCGCTGTTGAACCTGATGTGCACGCAGAGCCAGAGGACGCACAGATACCATATTGGTCAAGAAGCAGAAGAATACTTTCTCCTTCTACAAATTCAAAGCTCATATTTGTGGTGTTTGGAATTCTATTGTTTCTATTACCATTTATCCTGCAATTGGTAATATTTTTTAATAAACCGTTTTCAAGATAATCCCTTAAGGCCTTCACATGGGTATTTTCTTTTTCTAAATTTAACTTTGCGAGTTCACATGCCTTGCCAAGACCAATTATACTCGTTACATTTTCAGTGCCTGCCCTTCTTCCTCCTTCCTGATGTCCACCTATTAAAAACGGGGAAAACATGGTCCCCTGTCTTATATACAGGGCACCCACACCTTTTGGTGCATGGATTTTATGTCCTGAAATGGAGAGCATATCAATGTGGTTTTTTTTCATATTGATGGGGATTTTACCTGCTGCCTGTACCGCATCTGTATGGAATAGAATGTCCCTTTCCTTTGCGATTTCTGCCAGTTCTTCCACAGGAAATAGCACACCTGTTTCATTGTTCGCCCACATGATACTCACTATCGCCGTATCAGGGGTAAGGGAATCTCTGTATTCATCTAAATCAAGACTACCATCGCTTTTAACAGACAAACGGGTGATGCGATATCCTTTTGTTTCAAGGCTTTCACATAAAACCTTTACTGCTGGGTGTTCTACTTTTGTTGTAACTATATGTTTTTTCTCAGGGTTTATTGAAAGGGCACTCATAATGGCAGCATTGTCACCTTCTGTCCCGCAACTTGTAAATATTATCTCGTCCCGTTCAGCTCCCAAGAGGTCTGCTACTTTTTCTCTTGCCTCCTCTATTTTTTTTGAGACATTAGCCCCAAATGAATAAATACTCGATGGATTTCCATATTGTTTACTAAAATAAGGAAGCATTTCTTCTAATACTTCAGGTGCCACCATTGTGGTTGCATTGTTATCAAGATAAATTAATTTCATCTGAATCCTCCATTAGCATGTAATATTCTGATTAAAAACTATTATAATCTATATTAACCATTGTCAATATTTCTTTTACTTTCAAATATCTTCAACTATTTCTTCAATAATCCGTGATAGTCCTTGTGCATCCTTTAGCAGGATCCTTCTGTTGTGTTCTTTTATGAACCCATATTTTTTAAGTTCACTCAAAACCCTAATAGCAGTTTCCGTTGTCGTTGCAGCAAGTTCTGCTATCTGCTGTCTTGTAAGTTTAGTATCTATAAGGACACCTTCATCTGTGTGCTTTCCGTATTTACCTGCGAGCCTTAACAACTGATATGCAATCCTTGATGAACAATTATCAAGGGCAACGCCCTTTAACATATCAAGGCTTGTCTTCATACGCATGGTTATTTCTTGAAGAATCAAATTATTTATCTCGGGATATTTTTTAAAAATATCTAAAAAGATGCCCGATGGAATTTTTATGATTTTACTATTTTCAAGGGCAGTTGCTGTTGCCGGATATGAAAAGCCCCTTATGATGGCTAAAGTCCCAAAAAATTGTCCTGGGTCTATGATTTCTATTGTGATTTCTCTTCCTTCCTTTGATAATCTTGAAATCTTGATCCTGCCATCTAAAAGGGCATAAAACCATTCAGGTCTGTCTCCCTGATGGAATATGATACTTCTTTTTTTTATATTCAGATATATTGCATTATTTTCAAGTTTTAAAACATCTTCATCTTTTAAACTGCTGAAGATTTTTATATTTCGAATCATTTTTTAATTTTAACAAAATTATGATGCAAATCATAGTTTTAAAAAGGCAGTAGTTCTATAAAATGCATAAGGCCATAAGCCTGATAAAAAAACAGGAGGTGTGATATGTTTTGCAGACAATGCGAACAAACAGTCAATTCAAAGGCATGCACAAAGGTCGGGGTGTGCGGTAAGGACTCTGATGTGGCATACCTTCAGCATCTTCTTGTCTATTCCCTTTGTGGATTATCCCCCTATGCAAAGGTTGCTATTAAGGAAGGCAAAATAAATGATAGCGATTTAAAGTACATCCTTGAGGCGTTCTTTGCAACCCTTACAAATGTGAATTTTGACCCTGAGGCTATTAAAGATTATATTTTAGATATCTATAAGATCCGTGAAGATTTAAAGGCAAAGGGGATAAAAGGGGAAGATAACGATGCTGGAAAACTTATTCCTGCAGATAGTCTTTCAGTATTGATAAAGCAAGGTGAAGAGGCAGAGAAAAAGATATTTTTTAACTCAGCTAATGATGACATCCAGTCCCTTAAAGAGATAACCCTTTATTCATTAAAAGGTATAGCTGCCTATGCATACCATGCATTTATACTTGGAAAAAAGGACACAGATATCTATGGATTTATTTTCCATGGTTTGGATAGCATCTTAAAAGACGGCGATATAAACTTCTGGCTTGGAATGGTTTTAAAATCAGGTGAGATAAACTTAAAAACAATGGAAATTTTAGACGCTGCCCATACAGAAACATACGGTCATCCCGTCCCCACGAAGGTGCCTTTAGGTGCAAAAAAAGGAAAGGCAATACTTATATCCGGTCATGATTTAAAGGACTTAGAAGAGCTTTTAAAACAGACAGAGAATAAAGGCATATACATTTACACCCACGGTGAGATGCTGCCCGGCCATGGCTATCCTGGATTAAAAAAATACAGCCACTTTTATGGTCATTATGGCACTGCCTGGCAAAATCAGAGAAAAGAGTTTTCCGCTTTTCCCGGTGCGATCCTTATGACCACAAACTGCATTATAAAACCAGAAGACACCTATATGGATAGGATCTTTACAAAAGGTCCAGTAGGCTGGCCGAATGTTACCCATATTAAAGGATATGATTTTTCTCCTATAATCCATAAAGCCCTTGAACTACCCGGTTTTCAGAAAGACATGGAAGGTAAAGATGTAATGGTGGGTTTTTCAAGAAATGCAGTGCTTTCTGTGACAGATAAAGTTATAGAGCTTGTAAAATCAGGTAAAATAAAGCACTTTATTCTTGTAGGTGGTTGCGATGGCGCAAGACCAGGTAGAAGCTATTATTCAGATTTTGTCGAAAAAACTCCAAAAAACACACTGATACTTACCCTTGCATGTGGGAAATTCAGGTTTTTTGATAAGGATTTAGGTGCAATAGATGGTATCCCCCGACTCATCGATATCGGTCAATGTAACGATGCATACTCGGCCATCCAGATCGCCCTTGCCCTCTCAAAGGCATTTAACCTTGATGTGAATAGCCTTCCTCTGTCTCTGGTTCTTTCATGGTTTGAGCAGAAGGCAGTGGCAATCCTGACTACCCTTCTATACCTTGGAATTAAAAATATACGTCTTGGACCCACACTTCCTGCCTTTGTTAGTCCTAATGTGTTGAATGTGCTGGTAGAAAAATTCAATATTAAACCCATCAGTTCACCAGAAGAAGATTTAAAAGACATCCTCGGTTAAAACAAAAAGGGCATGGCAACTATTGCCATGCCCTATGTTAAAAAATCCACAAAAATGTGACAAAATAAGATTTAGTTATTATAATAGAAAAAACATATTTCGGGGGTTGTTATGAATTTAACCCGTAGAAAATTTTTTGTTGTTTCGTCGGCCCTTATATCATCAATGCTCATAAAGAGTAATGCCCAGGCAGTTGAAGGCAGATATGCAACCATCATTGATATTTCAAAGTGCGACGGTTGCACAGATGAGTCAATACCAAGGTGCGTCCTTGCCTGCAGAGAACAAAATAAGTCAAGATTCCCTGAACCAAAAAAACCCATTCAACCTTACTGGCCAAGAAAAATCTATGAAGATTGGTCTGATAAGAGACAAAAGATTGATACCTTAACCCCTTATAACTGGATATTTGTTCAAAAATTAAATGTTGAGGGAAAGGATATATTTATTCCAAGAAGGTGTATGCACTGTGATAATCCACCATGCGTGAGGGGATGTCCTTTTGGGGCACTTACTAAAAGAGCATATGGTAATTCAGTTATCAATGAAAAGATATGTTTTGGCGGTGCAAAATGTAGAGACATATGCCCCTGGCAGATACCCCAGAGACAGGCAGGCGTAGGTATCTATCTTAAACTTCTTCCAAAATTTGCCGGTGGCGGGGTTATGTATAAATGCGACCTCTGTAAGGACAGGATTGAAAAGGGTCAAGAACCTGCCTGTGTTTTGGCCTGCAGGGATAGATTAAAGGAAAATGCAGTTTTTGTCTTTGATGAAAGGAAAAAAATTTATGAACTTGCTTATAAAAAGAAAAAAGAAGAAGGTTTATTCATTTACGGAGACAGACAAAATGGTGGCACATCAACCCTTTATATTTCAGATATCTCCTTTGATCTAATAGATAGAGCCTTAAATGAAAGAAATGAAAGATTTAAAATGCCTGTAGATGTAAAAAACAAAATACAGACAACCTTTAATCCCATCGGTAAGGTGGTTATCACTTCAGGTTTTTTATCCATTGCAGGGGCAATAGTTGCTGCTGTAGTCTCTAAAAACAAAAAAACAGATGGTGATGAAAATGCCAAAGATTAAAAGACATACAATAATAGAAATTTTAGAACACTGGGTGCTTGCCCTATCAGGTATTATCCTTCTATTTTCAGGCCTTGGATGTCTGCCTCTATTTAAAAGATATTACATAACTGAGATACCAGGGTTCGCATGGACAGGTGATTTTAATACTGTAACAACGGTTCATTATATTGCATCCATATTTTTTGTGATGGTCGTTTTTTTTCATATGTTCTACCATGGTATAAAAGGAGAATTTGGTCTCCTTCCAAAAAAAGGTGATATAAAAAATAGCATTAAGGTTTTGGCCGCTATGATTGGTTTAGGGAAAGAGCCACCCTCTGATAAGTACTTACCTGAACAGCGCATTGCATATGCAGGTATAGGATTTATTATAATACTTCTTACCATAACGGGTATTATAAAGGTTTTAAAAAATCTTGAGTGGGTTGTCCTCTCACCAGGCTCTGAAGCTGTAAATACGGTTATTCATACTCTTTCTGGTTTTGTCTTTATGATAGCCTTCATCATCCATGTGGCAGTTGTTATTTGTTTTAAGTCTAACTGGCCCCTATTAAAAAGCATGTTTACTGGATGGATTGATGAAGAGTATGTAAAACACAGGCATGCCAGATGGTATGAAGAGTTAAAGGGAAAAATTTCAGAGAATTAAGTCAACTTTGTTTTAAAATTATTTTGATAAATATGAAAATCTGATATATTTTAACCCATGCCGACAGAGATTGAAATCACTATAAAAGATATAACAGTTAAGGCAGAGCTTTTTGATACAGAGTGCGCAAAGGCAATAACAAACGCCTTGCCCGTTGAGGCAATACCAAATGAATGGGGAGATGAATTTTATTTCACAATCCCTGTGGAATTTACCCTTGATGAGACTGCAACAGAAGATGTTAATATAGGAGATATAGGCTATTGGCCACCAGGATGTGCCCTTGCCATATTCTTTGGACCAACACCATTAAGCCGTGGTATAAAACCGGTGCCGGCAAGTAAGGTAAACATAGTAGGTAGAATAAAAGATGACCCGAAAATGTTAAAAAATGCAAAGGGTGCAGATAAGGTAAAAATATATAAAGCTGATTAAAAAATAAACAGCATTTATGGTGTATAGTTGAGTTGATTATGGATAACAAAAAAAGGACATGGAACCATCATTATTCTATATGGTTTGTCATTATTGTTTCCATTTTTATTACTTGTCTTATCACATCTAACATCATCTCTGTAAAGCTCATACATGTCTTTGGCATTATCCTTCCCGCAGGCGTCATAATATTCCCTGTAAGCTATATTATAGGAGATGTGCTGACAGAGGTATATGGATACTCGAGATCAAGAAGGGTAATCTGGCTTGGTTTTTTATGTAATCTTATTTTAACGATTTTTATATGGTTTGCAGGTATCATAAAGCCTGCGCAAATCTGGGATGGGCAGATGGCATATGAGAAGATTTTAGGATTTACTCCAAGACTGCTTGTAGCTTCATTTATAGCCTATCTTGCTGGAGAATTTACAAATGCTTATGTCCTTGCAAAGATGAAGATACTCACAAAAGGTAGATGGCTCTGGACTCGCACCATAGGCTCAACCCTTGTAGGACAGGGGATTGATTCCCTTTTATTTATTTCTATTGCCTTTATGGGAAGTGTCCCTTTTTTAAATCTTTTAACCATTGTTATATCACAATGGCTTTTTAAGACAGCGTATGAAATTGTTGTCACACCTTTTACATATGTGGCTGTAAATTTTTTAAAACAAAAAGAGGGCATTGACATATTTGATTACAATACGTCTTTTAATCCCCTAAAATTCAGTGAATAGATATTTTAAATTGCCATGCATAAGTTTTTAAATGTAATAATATTAATTTTGTTACCCATCTTTTTTTGTGCCTGTGACATAAAACCTCAAAAAAAGACCCAACCCGATACCCCCTTTGCATCAACACCTCACAAACTTGTCAGGGAAATGCTAAAACTTGCAGATACAGGTAAAGACGATGTGGTATACGATTTAGGCTCTGGTGATGGCAGGATTGTAATTGCCGCTGCAAGGGATTTTGGAGCAAAAGGCGTTGGTATTGAACTTGATAAGGCCCTATACGAAGAAAGTATAAAAAATGCGGAAAGAGAAGGAGTTTCAAAAAAGGTAAAATTCATCCAGGAAGACTTTTTTGAAACAGACCTAAAGGATGCAACGGTTGTCACGTTATATCTTCTTCCTGAGATAAATGAGCAGCTTTTACCAAAATTATTAAGAGAGTTAAGGCCTGGTTCAAGAATCGTCTCACACATGTGGGGCCTTGGAGACTGGGAGCCTGACAAAACATTACATGCATACTCGAAAACCCTTTATATGTGGTTTGTCCCTGCTTCTGTTTATGGAGACTGGAAGGTAAATTTTAAAGGAAAAAATAATTCAAGAGATGGCGGTTTCTCTATTAAACAAAAATATCAAAAGATTGAGGCGGTGTTTTTAGATGGTGAAACAAAATATAGATTTTCTCATGCCAACCTATATGGAAATGAAATATATCTTTATGGTTCTTATGCATATCATGGAAAAATTTCTATAATATCCCTTGAAGGAACTGTAAATGGTGATATTATAGTAGGTAAAGGATTTATTAAAGATTTTGATAAGCCAGTAGCAGAAGAATATACATGGGTGGCAGGTAGAATCAATAAGTAATTATAATGTTATATAATTTTTTTTATATTTTCCAACTTTATAGGATTGACGAAAGGGGTAGGGCATATATAAAAAAATCCTCACATCAATAAAAAAGACCGGATTCAGTAATTTCATAAATGTAATACCTTTTTTTCTCATTCCCCTTCTTGGTGGAAATCACCTTTCGCTGTTCTATATTTCAATAGATAGATTTTGGATAGAGACAACCTTTGTTTTGTTCCTTATCATCTCAGTTATGCAACTCTCCCTAAAAAAAGAAAGCCCAAGAGAAATTGATAAAAATAAAGGCCAATTTATCCTTTTCTTAATATTCTTTTTGCCTTTTTTTTCAGTAAATGCAGTGAGTGTGCTTTGGACATGGGGAAGGCTCGATACTTTAAAGGAAGTAAATATTTTAGTCTGGGTTATCTGTATCGTATATGTGTTTCATCATATTGAAAATAAAGAGAGTGCCCTAAAAGCAATTGTTGTGTCCTCTGCCGTATTAGCCATATGTGCCATCATTCAGGCAAAGATCCTGTTTCCAAAATTAATAGAGGCATTTAAAGGTGAAAGATATGGGGATATGGTAATGTCTCAGGCAATACCTTTTGCATCCTTTTTGTATCACAATGTCTTTGGAGGTTATATGTCCTTTGTTTTGCCTTTGGCCTTATATTTTGGCATATATTTAAAAAAGAGCCTTTTTCAAATAGCTACTATATTTATTATGACAGGCTTGATTCTTTCCACATCCCGTATTGCAATGGTAATTTCAGGGGTTTTTTTGTTGTCTTTTTTATTTACCATGTTAAGAAAGAAAGAATTTAAAAAGTTATTGATTTTACTATTGACCGTAGCGATTAGTATACTATTTATTGTTATTTTACTTAAAACTGGCGAGAAAGGTGAGCTAAAAGGATTGTCATATGAACTTACAAAAAAAGCTCGAATTACAAAAGAAGAGGTAAAAACCATCAATACAAGGACAGAAATATGGCGTAATGCAATAAATGCCTTTATGGCTAAACCTATCTTAGGTTTCGGTGCAGGTGCATCTGAATTTGCATACAGAAAATATTTTGACGGTGGCATATATACGAGATACACCCACAGTTTAATTTTAAAAATTGGGGTGGAGACAGGTATAATCGGCATTTTATGTTTTCTTTTTTATATTTCAGGTTTTTTTTATTACTCAAGAAAGAGGTTGAAAATCCCTCTATGTTTATTTATCTTTGCTTCTGTGTGTTGCGGTTTTCTCTTTGGGCTCTTTGATTTTTCTTTTGATATGCCTGCCCACAATGTCACTTTTTTTATCCTATCCTCTATGGCATTTAAAAATGAAAACAAAAGATCTAATGTAAAAAATAGAGAGAAGTTTATATGGATTTTTATTATTGTAGTTTTATTGGCCTCATTTATGTTTACCACAAAGGTATCCCTTGCAAAAAAATCAATAGAGAATGCCCAGGCATTACAGGAAAACGGTTTTTTTATAAATGCAATTCAATCTTATAATGAAGCTATTAACGAATTGCCATGGGATAATGAAGGTTATATAGGTTTGATGTCTTTATTGAAAATCCAGTACAATATGGAAAGTGACCCTCAAAAGAAAGAACATTTAAAAAATCTAATATTCAATATTTTAAAATCACTGGAGAAGAAAAATGACAGGGATTCGCAGCTTTATTTTGCCATGGGTCTATGTTACGAAACAACAGGTTATGATGATTGGGCTGAATATTATCTACTGAAGGCAAGTACATTATATCCCTCTTCTGCTCAATATTTAAGTGAGATAGTGAGATTTTATCTGGTAAGAAATCGTATTGAAGATGCTGATATTTGGGCAAAGAAAATAGAACCATATCTTGTCAGATACAGGACTTCAAAGAACCCTGTTGGTTTTTTTGTCTTTAAGATAAAAGACATGCATGCAGAGATTGAATTGAGAAAAGGTAATAAAATAAATGCATTATCAATTTTAAAAGATAATTTACATGATATTTTAACAGACAAATATTTGATTTATAATATAAAAACCGGTTTAAATATTCCAAGATGGCAACTCATAGAATATCTAAAGGTAAGGACTGAAAGAATTAAAAAAGGTAATTAATGGGCGTAGCAGAAGAGAAAGAACGCGAATTAATACGATTTGATTTCAAAGTTAAAATATTTCTTATATCCTTATTTATGTGCCTATCAATACTCACTGCCTTAAGAATAAACGGTTCTTCTATTGAAATGATAAACATTTTATTGAAAATTAAAGGCAATTCAAATATTTTACTGGGAACTCCAAAGCCCATTAGGGTTGACGAGTGGGCCATAACTACCCCTGCAATCTTAAGTCAATATAATAGTAAAGAACGTTTTCCAGTAACAAACTACTCTTTAGGTTATGGAAAAACACCTTTATTTATGAATGTCCCGGTCAAACACTGGACAACTTTTTTTAGACCCCAGTATTGGCCTTTCTTTTTTATAGATATAGAAAGGGCTTTTGCATTTTACTGGAATATGAAAATGGTATTTCTTCTGGGGGGAGTCTTCTTGCTTCTTATGCTTCTTACTAATAATAATTTTATTTTATCTTTATTCGGTGCATTTTGGCTATTTTTTTCAGGTTACATTCAGTGGTGGTATTCGTCTCCACAGATGTGGCCAGAAATGATAGGATGTTTTGCAATTGTTACAATTTCTTTAATATACATCTTTCTTTCAAATAAAATAAAAGAGATTTTTATTGCCTCTATAACATTTATTTTTTTTTTCAATTAATTTTACTATGTTTTTATATCCACCTCATCAAGTGCCGCTAATTTATCTAAGTGCGTTTATTGCCGCAGGAGTGATATTGCCTTATTCAAAGAATATTTTTTCCAAGACAAGACAGAATAATTTTCGTTTTTTTTCTTTAATAATCATTTGTATTCTAATTGCCTTGATTTTTATTTTTCTTTATTCTGAAACAAAAGAAACGATAAAAGTGTTTTCTGAAACAGTTTATCCAGGAAAAAGGCGAACTTGCGGTGGAAATGGCTCAATTTTATATATGTTCAGTGGTTTTTTTGGATTATTTATGTCGGAAGTTAATTTTCCTTTTGTATGGGGTAATGTATGTGAATCAAGCAATTTTTTTATGCTTTTTCCCATTTTATTAATTATAGTTATTTTTGTTTTTATAAAGAAAAGACAGATTTCTTTCTTGAATGCTTCGTTTGGCCTTTATGTTTTAATATTATGTATTTATTTTTTCTTTGGATTCCCAAAAATAATATCTTTGGTTACATTTTTCGATAGGGTTACTACAAATAGGATTGTCTTTTCTCTTGGTATTGCCAGTATTTTATGGACATGTGTTTTATTGAATGACATTAAAAATAAAAAGATAGATATTGAATTAAACTTTAAAAAACTTTTGATGTTTTCCATATCAACTTTTATTCTTGTAATTGCTGCTATCTTTCCTTATTTTGCACAAAAGATTAAAGGTTTTTCAATCTTGCCGCACCAGATTATTTTGTGTTGTATTGTTATTGTCTTTTCTATTTTTTTTCTATTGAACGGTAAAATAATTCCCTTTTTTGTTGTTATTTTAGTGCCCAATATTTTTTATCACAGCCTTATAAATCCAATATGTGTTGGGCTAAAACCTATATTTAATAATTATTTTTATCAGAAAGTTCGTCAGATTGCTCAATATGAACCAGATGCTAAATGGATTATATACGGTCATTCTATTTTTGCAAACCTTTTTTATACAACAGGCGCCAAGATTTTTAATGGCCCAAAATATATTCCCAATATTGGTGAATTAGAACTAATAAGCTCTGATAAAAATGATAAAATAATTTATAATCGTTATGGTTACTTAGCCCTCGAGCCTAAAGAAAAACAGAAAAACTATTTTAAAATTGTACAGGCTGATTATTTTAAATTATACATAAATCCTTCAGATATTGTATGGAAAAAATTGAATATTAAATATGTTTTTTTACCAGATAATATTAAGTTTGATGAAAGCTCTTTAAGAGAGATTTCTGTTATTGAACTTGGATTAGAAAATAAAATTAAAAAATATAAAATCTATAGGTATGAAAAATAAAATGAATATATATAGACAAATTCAACATCATATTGACCTGATTATTGTTTTTACCCAAAAGGATTTGAAATTGAGATACAAAAATAGCTTCCTCGGTTATTTCTGGTCTGTAGCCCATCCAGTGGTATATGCCCTTATTTTCTATGTTGCATTTAAATTAATTGTAAGGGTGCCTATAGAAAACTATGCCTTGTTTCTCGTATGCGGTTTGTTTCCCTGGCAGTGGTTTGCAAATTCTGTTGGTGCTTCTCCCATGATTTTTTTCGGAAATGCACAGATCATAAAAAAGATCAACTTTCCAAGAAACATCATACCTCTTGCCCTTGTTTTACATGACATGATACATTTTATCCTTGCAATACCTGTAATTATTGCCTTTGTTCTATATTCAGGACATAAGCCTTACTTTTTTTGGTTTATAGGCATTCCTGTTCTGGTGATAGGGCAATTTTGCATTATTTATGGTATATGTCTTATAATCTCCACGTTGAATATTTTCTTTAGAGATTTAGAAAGACTCACCATAATATTTATAAATATTTTATTTTATGCAACACCTGTGTTTTACTCTGAAAAGATGATCCCCGAAAGATATATGTTTATTTTAAAACTTAATCCCATGGCACTTTTTTTAATTAACTGGAGAAACCTTTTTTTAGAAGGGACATTGAGATTAGATTATACGATGTTATCATTTTTTTACGGTATCCTTTTTCTTGGTGTTGGTGTGCTAATTTACAGAAAACTCTCATGGCGTTTTGCAGAGGTATTGTGAGTGAAATAGCGATTAGCTTTCAGAACGTGACAAAAACATATCCCCTTTATCACCATTTTAAAGGTGGTATAAAGAACCTCCTTTTTCACCCTTTAGAAGGCATTAAATCTTTAAAAAGCTCGCAATTTATGGCCATCAGAGATATTTCTTTTGAAGTAAAAAAAGGCGAATCTTTCGGGATTATAGGTAAAAACGGTGCAGGGAAAAGCACAATCCTTGGGCTCATAGCTGGTGTGATAAAGCCCAGTAAAGGGAAAATAATGGTAAACGGAGGGGTATCACCACTCCTTGAACTCGGTGCTGGTTTTCATCCTGACCTCACAGGGAGGGAAAATATTATCCTTAAGGGAATACTTTTGGGATTAACCAGGAGTGAAATATTAAATAAGATAAAAAAGATAATAGATTTTTCTGAACTTGAAGAATTCATTGAGCAACCTATCAGAACATATTCCTCCGGGATGCTCGCAAGGCTCGGTTTTTCAATAGTTGCAAATATAGATCCGGAAATACTTTTAATTGATGAAATACTTGCTGTTGGTGATAAAAATTTTCAAGATAAATGCTTAAAAAGGATGCTCGATTTCAAGGAGCAGAAGGTAACAATTGTGTTTGTTTCTCATAGTATGGACTATATTGATATGTTATGTAATAGGGTAATGTGGTTAGATGATCATTCCATAAAGAATATAGGTAAACCTGAATTGATTATAAAACAATATCAACAGGGTAATATATCGTGAAAAACCATTATAAATACGATGAATACACTGATGGATCAGAAGAATATCTCTTTGAAATCTTTAAAAATATAAAAAACATAAGCAGTTATCCCACAGAACTACAAAGATATATAAAGGACTGGCCAACTCAATATCATCTCTCTTATAAAAGAACTAACCTATTAGAAGGAATTAAAGAACTTTTTAACAATAACTGGAAGGTATTAGAGCTTGGTGGAGGCACAGGTATACTTACACATTGGTTAGGGGATTTCTTTCAAAAAGTGGATGTAGTTGAAGGTTCATACAAACGGGCAAAAATCATTAGAGAAAGACTTAAAGGTAAAAAAAATGTAGATGTTATTGTGGATGATATAAGAACAATAGATTTTTCTGAGAAGTACAACTTGATATTGCTTGTAGGTGTTTTAGAATATGTACCGTATTTCTCTGATACAGGAGATTATTCTGAAACATGCAGGATTTTTCTAAATAAACTGACTGAATATCTGAAAGAAGATGGATTTCTTCTTGTTGCCATGGAAAATAAACTTGGGGCTAAATATTTTGCTGGATGTCCTGAAGACCATACAGGTGAAATATTTTATAGTTTAATGGGCTATCCAGAACATGCACCAATCACATTTAGTAAAAATGAAATTGAAAATTTATTAATAAAAGCAGGGTACGAAGAGATAACATTTTATCACCTTTTTCCAGATTATAAATTTCCAGTATTATTTTTGAGGGATGATTTTTATATATATGAGGTCGAACCTTCCGGCTGGTTAAGAGGAAATTTTGAGGATTATTCTAAAAAAAGATTATTTTTATACCCTGATGTGCTACTTATTGACGCATTTTCAAAAGCCAGATTATTGCAGTATTTTTCAAATTCTTTTTTAATCTTATGCACTAAAAAAAGAGGTCAAATAGATAGATTAAAAACAAACTGGATTATTAAAAAATTCTGGAATCCCTTAAATATAAGGCCTGAATTTCATCATACTGTATCTTTAATAAAAGAAGGTGATAAATTTTTAATAGAAAGGATGCCTTTAAAAGGCAATATATATGACATAGACCTTGGGGATTTTAGATTTCAATTGACCAAAAGTGATGAATTTAAACACGGCAGCCCTTTTTTAATAGAGATATACAGGGATATTATGAAAAAAGATTATTTAGGAGCGTTAACCAATAAGATGCTCTTTGTTCATAATGAACTTTTAAAACGATATGATACATATACAAAAGATAATTACGGTTATCCTTTAATAAAAGGTGAGGCTATTGATTTTACCATCTGGAATCTTTTAAAGAGTGATAACACCCTGATATTTTTTGATAAAAAATGGCAGAGCAAAAACCCGCTTTCATCTGATTTTATCCTTTTCAGGTCTTTATTTTATCTATATCAGGACATATATCCGTTTTTAAATGTAGATTGTGAATCATTTGTCATAACTATAATAAATTCAATTTTTCCTTTTTATAATAAAGATAGATACTTAAAAAATTTAACCTTAGAAAACACATTTCAAAATAGCATTTCCCTGATAAAAAATCACCGTAAAAATACTCAAAATTTTATAGATATACCAGACACAGTTGTACGGAATCTTGGTGAATATAAATTAAAAGAATTACAGAATGAGTTAAACTCTATTTACAGGTCAAGGGGTTGGAGAGCACTTTCATTTTACTATAAAATAAGAGATAAAATCTTTCGAATATTAAAAAATTTATGATTCCTTATAGAAGTCCATGAATGAATATGCCAAAAGTTACTGTTATCATAATAAACTTCAATGCCCCAGATAATACAATAAAATGTATTGATGCTCTTAAAAGTCAAACCTTCAAAGACTTTGATGTTGTTTTAATTGATAATGGTTCTGATTTAGACTCTATCAACACCCTAAAAATCTTTTTATCAGAAAGAGATTTTTTTGATTTTAAGATAACATTCGTGCAATTAAATAAAAATTTAGGTTTTTCAGGGGGTAACAATAAAGCATTAGAATTATCAACAGGTAAATATATAGCCTTATTAAATAATGATACAGTTGCCGAGCCCAACTGGTTGGGTGAACTTGTTTCTGCCATGGAAATGTATCCAGAAGTAGGGGCTTGTGCTTCCAAAATTCTTGTTTATGATTCCCATATCATAGATAGTGCAGGCGATGGTTTTTTAAGGACCCTTAAAGGTTATAAAAGAGGAGAAGGTAAAAATAAAGAAAGTTATTCAAACAGAGAATTTGTTTTCGGTGCTTGTGCTGCTGCTGCTTTATATAGAAAAGAAATGATAGATGAAATTGGTTTTCTTGATGAAGATTTCTTTCTTATCCATGAGGACACGGATTTTAATTTCAGGATCCAGCTTGCAGGATGGAAAGTATTGTATGTGCCGACTGCTATTGTTTATCATAAGGTAAGGTCATCAATAAAAAGACACAGTTATATTGAAACCTTTTTCACAATGAGAAATAGCTATCTTTTGAAGATAAAAAGTATACCTTTGGGGGTGTTATTTTATTGCTTACCCGAAGTTTTATTGTCATTTTTTTTGGAATTTTTATATTTCTGTATAAAACACAGGCAGGTAAAGCTCTATTTCAAGGCAATTGGTTCTGCCATTGTTTTGATGCCAAAGATGTTAAAGAAAAGAAAAATTATCCTTAAAACAAAAAAGGTGGATAATAAATATTTATTAGGAATGCTCACACCTGTATTTGAAAAAGGTGTTTTTAGAATAAAGATTAGAAAATTCCTTTATGATTAGTGTGATTATACCTACATATAATGCTGAAAAGTTTTTAGAAAAGCTTTTTATTTCCCTTGAATCACAGACTGTTACGTGTGAAGTGATTATCGTTGATTCTTCCTCATCAGATAATACGGTTCATATAGCAAAATCATGTGGTGCCATGGTAATCTCTATAAAAAAAGAAGATTTTAATCACGGTTTGGTAAGAAATATGGGGGCAAAGCATGCAAAGGGTGATGTGTTTGTCTTTATGACGCAGGATGCATTACCATTTGAAGCATATGCCATAGAAAAATTGATAGAGCCCCTTGGGGTCTTTAAAAAAAATAATGCACACGATATTATAGGTGCATCATACGGAAGACAGATACCACATGAATCAGCCAAACCAATAGAAAGATTTGCAAGGGTTTATAATTATCCGGATATGCCATCTGTAAAGTGTAAAGGTGATATAGAAAAATCAGATATAAAGACATTTTTTTTCAGTAATGTGTTTTCTGCTGTCCGAAAAGATGTGTTTGAGAGTGTTGGTGGCTTCCCTGAAGACCTCTATATGTTTGAGGACATGCTTTTTGCCGCAAAACTCATGCAAAGGGGGTATAAAATCGCCTATGTTTCAGATGCGAAAGTAATACATTCCCATAATCTTTCATGTTTTGAACAGTTCAAGAGATATTTTTTTGCAGGAATTTCTTTTAAAAAAAATAGATGGTTTCTTGAATTATCTAAAGCAGAGGGAGAAGGTTTAAATTTTTTAAAGGAGGAACTGAGATACCTAATTAGACACCATGCATATCCATGGCTTATTTATGCCCTTATTGAGGCAGTATTTAAGTATGCAGGATATAAAATCGGGACAAATTATGATAAAATCCCTTTTTTGAAAAGAAAATTTTAATGAAGAAAGGCCTTTATTACCATAATTTAATTTTTCTTGTAGTAGATATTTTAACCATCTACCTTTCCATAGTCCTTGCCTTTTACACAAGGCCTGTAATCGGTCTTGTCATCCCCCTTGTTCCTTTAAGTCATGATTTGACCGTTTATTTATATAAATTCTGGATTATTATCACAATCATTGTTTTGATAGCTTATTATAGGGGATATAGTTTGATTATAAATGTCTGGGACGAGCTTTTGATTTTCTTAAAGGTCTTGTCCATTTCTTTTCTTTTAGTCTGGATGATAATCTCCCTTCAGAAAGGAGGTGAGAAAGTTTCACGCATAATAATAACCCTGTCATTTTTCTATATGCTCTTTTTAATGCCTTTGATGAGATTTATTTTTAAATATATTATGTATAAAATTTATGAGTTACGAAAGCCTGCATATATCTTTTATTCAGGATGGGGCAAAACAACAGATGAGCTAATCTCTATCATCAACAGAGAATGGTATTCTGGTTACAGGATAGATGGTTACATAGACAATTTATTAGATTTAAAAAAAAGAGAGATCGAGGTATGTTTTGTACCCATCAAATCCATAGATGAAGAAAAGATTAAGTCCATAAAACCTTATGTTAAACATTTCATCTTAATATCGGAAATCCCTGGCCTTTCTTTTATGAATACAGAGATAAAAACATTTTTGAACAGTAATATTGCCCTGATAACAGTGTCGAAAGGTCTCCTTTCCACCCAGAGGATTTTTATAAAAAGAATGCTCGATGTTTTTCTTTCAATATTAGGATTAATTTTATTTTTACCGTTTTTTTTAATCATACCTTTGATGATAAAGATGGACTCAAAAGGGCCTGTGATTT
>JAOAFK010000018.1 GCA_026416315.1 Syntrophorhabdaceae bacterium
CTCCTTGAAAAGGTTTATGGAAAAAGGGCTAAATCCACCCAGAAAAAAAGCTGGAGTGTGGGATTCAATTACTGCGAATTTCATGTCCTCTTATTTTGAATTTAAAAATGGAAGATTGTGAAGACCTTAAAAAAAGAATAAGGCAATTAGAGCTCGAGATTGAAGACATAAAAAGTCTTTCAGAGGCAAAGGCCAGGCTTCTTGATGCCCATATTAGGGAGCTCAATCAAGTCTATGATGCATTGAATGAAAAATTTATTGAATTAAAAGAAAGAAATGAAAAGATAAGGAAGATTGAAGATGAACTTATCAGGGCAAATAAACTCTCCACTCTTGGAGAACTTGCTGGTTCCATTGCCCATGAGATAAAAAATCCCCTTATATCCATTGAAGGTTTTGCAAAACGGATCCAAAAAACCAAAGATCTGGAAGCAATTGAGAAGTATTCAAAATTTGTGGAAGAAGAGGCTGGTAGATTATCAAATGTATTGTCAAAACTTCTAAATTTTTCAAGGATGGATGAACCGAATTTTGAACAGGCAAATATAAATGATATTGTAGATGATACAGTTCTCTTTATGGAACATCACCTTTCAAGGTTTAAAAACATAGAATTGAGTATTTTAAAGGCCAAAGACTTACCACTTGTGAAGGTTGATAGGATACATATACAGCAGATTCTTGTAAATTTAATAATGAATGCCGCCCAGGCAATGCCAAATGGTGGATTGATAAGAATTACTACAGGAGAAGAAAAGGATTATGTTTTTATTGCCGTAGCTGACACAGGTACTGGTATAAAAAAAGAGATTATGGATAAGATTTTTGAACCATTCTACACAACAAAGGCAAAAGATGAAGGCACTGGCCTTGGCCTTTCATTGTGTAAAAGGCTTATAGACGCAAATAAAGGAAGGATAGAGGTAGAAAGTGAAGTGGGTAAAGGTTCAACCTTTAAGGTTTTGGTTCCTTATAGGGATAATTAATTTTGCTTTATCAAAAAAATATGATAGAAATAGAAAAGGATTAAAATAATTCAATTAAAGACAACATGGCAAAATATCAGGCATTACGAGGCAAGGGTCTTCTTTTTCTTCTTTTTCTTTGGTTTTTGTGGTTTATTAATTTTTCCATAAGGATATCCTTTTCTCCCATTTTACCCATTGTGGAGGATGAATTTTTTGTTACCCACGCTAAGGCAAGTAGCATTTTTATTTTTCTATCAGCTGGATATGGCATCGGTGTTATTGTCTCAGGGCTTTTTTCTGGCAGGGTAGGGTATAAAAGATCAATCATAATATCCCTTCTTCTTTTGAGTTTAGTGACCTTTTTGATCCCCTTTGTTTATAATTTTTCTCTCCTTTATGTCTTTGCGTTTTTTCTCGGTTTTTCCGTGGGTATATATTTACCTGCGGCAATGCCTCTAATTACTGACTATTATGTTGAAAAGCATTGGGGAAAGGCAATCTCCATCCATGACACAGGCGCCTCTGCGGCAATCTTTGCAACACCTTTAATTGTCCTTTTTCTAATGCATTTTTTTAAATGGCGAGAACTATTTATAGTTTATGGAGTTTTTTTTGTTATCAGTTCAATCGTTTTTTATTTTGTAAGTTCGGAAGTAAAAATTACTGACCCTCCAAAGGCAATTTTTAAAGAGATAATACGCAGACGTGCCCTGTGGCTTATGGCAATCCTCTGGGTATTCGGTGCTGGAGCAAACCTCGGTATCTATTCCATCACCCCCCTTTATCTTACGAAAGAGTTGAAAATGAGCATAGATTTTGCAAATACAATCCTTGCCATATCAAGACTCGGCTCTATTGGGGTGGCAGTAGCCTGCGGTTTTATAGTGGATAGGTTTAATTTAAGACATGTTATTTTTATCATGGTTTTTATTACGAGTATATTCACAATACTTCTCGGAATATCAAGTACTAAATATATCGGGTTTATCCTTTTTTTTCAGGCCGTTTTTGTTACAGGATTTTTTCCCTTAGGCCTTGTGGCCATTGCAAGAATTTTTAGCCGGGAGATAAGAAGTCTTGCAACAGGTTTTATCCTTGCATTAAGTATACTATTTGGCGGGGGATTGATTCCTTATTTTTTAGGTTTATCTGGAGATTTTTACAGTTTTGGCCTTGGTATTGTGATTCTTGGTGTGATGGTTATGCTATCAAGTACACTCCTTTTTCATATAAAAGAACTTGAGTAATTTGGTATTTTTTATTGTAAGTTTCCAATTTTTAAATGCTTGACTTTAATCTCTTTTTCCTCTATTATTATAGCGTTTTACCAACGGGAGGTGTTCATATGGGAATAGGTTTACTTGGAAAAAAATTAGGGATGACCCAGGTATTTGATGAAGATGGAAGTGTAGTCCCTGTTACTGTAATACAGGCTGGACCATGTTATGTCATTCAAAAAAAGACAGAGAAAACAGATGGTTACAATGCTATACAGTTTGGTTTTGATGAAGTAAAAAAGGTCAAAAATGTAAATAAACCATTAACAGGGCATTTTAAAAAGGCAAATATTACACCATTAAAGTTTATAAAAGAATTTAGGGTAACAGAGGAAGAATTAGAATCAACTGAAATAGGTGCCCAAATTTCAGTGGATTTATTTAAACCCGGTGAATATGTAGATGTAACAGGTACTTCAAAGGGCAAAGGTTTTGCAGGTGTGGTGAAGCGCCATGGTTTTAAAGGCTCCCCTGCATCCCGTGGAACACACGAATATTTCAGACATGGTGGTTCCATAGGCCAGAACATGACCCCAGGCAGGACCATGAAGGGTAAAAAGATGCCAGGTCATATGGGCCATGAGAGGGTCACCGTCCAGAACTTGAAGGTTGTTGAGGTAAGAGGTGATACAAATATACTTATGGTAAAAGGTGCAATTCCTGGCCCTACAAACGGGTATGTAATAATAAAAAAGGCGGTTAAGAAACCGGTTTAAGGTGTTTTCCTTCCGGGCAATTCAATTCGATCATTTTTTATTTGCTTTGACATTAAATTATTCAAAATGTAAATTAAATTAATGTTTAATCTTTATATTACTGACACATTTTCAGCTGCCCATAGAATAGAAGAATACCATGGCAAATGCGAAGAGTTGCACGGCCATAATTTTAAGGTAGAAGTTCTTGTCCAGGGAGATAAACTCGGTCCAGGGGGTATGCTCGTTGATTTTAAAGTATTGAAAACTCTGCTAAAAAACATCCTGAACTCATTAGACCATAAATATTTAAACGAAATAGATTTTTTTAAAGAGAGGGCCTGTTCCTCTGAAAATATTGCCTTATACATTTACGAGGAATTTAAAAATTTTATTAAAGATTATGACATAACATTATATGAAGTCAGGGTCTGGGAATCTGACACTGCTTATGCATCATATAAGGAGTGAGAGAAGGACATGAGAGATATTCAGAATATGCATGACCCAAGAAATATAAGGATCGATAAGGTCGGGGTAAAAAACATCACTTACCCCATAGTGGTCCTCGATAAAGAAAATGGATATCAACACACAATTGCAACCATTGATATGTATGTGAGCCTGAATCAAAATAATAAGGCAACGCATATGAGCAGGTTTGTGGAGATCCTCCATAAAAACCAGAGCATGATAAATATGAAAAATTTTCCCAAGATTTTAAAAGAAATGCTTGAAACACTAAATGCAGAATCTGCACATCTTGAGATTAGATTTCCCTATTTTTTAAAAAAAGAGGCGCCTGTTACAAAAAAACCCAGTTACATGGAATATCAATGCGGTGTATATGGTTCAATGGACAGTCCCGGTGAGATGAAAGAATTTAAGGTCTATGTGAGTGTTCCCATTAATACTTTATGCCCTTGTTCAAAGGAGATCAGCGCATACGGTGCCCATAATCAAAGAGGTATAGTGAAGGTGTGTGTGAAGTTTAAAAAATTTTTCTGGATTGAAGACCTTATAGATATAGTGGAAGATTCGGCAAGCACAGAGATTTACTCCCTTTTAAAGAGAGAGGATGAAAAATATATTACAGAGAAGGCATATGAAAATCCTAAATTTGTTGAGGATGTGGTGAGAGAGGTTGCAGAAAGGCTCTCAAAGGATGATAATATAAAATGGTTTTCCATTGAGGCTGAAAACTTTGAAAGTATCCACAACCATAGTGCCTATGCATACCTTGAAAGAGAAAATAAAGGAGGGGATTTATGAAAAAGACATGGATTTTTTTGTTTTTGGCTTTATTCATTTTTTCAGGCTGTGCGTGGTTCAATAAAACAACCCCGGATGGCAAAAAGGCCACCCAGAAGAGTGAGACAGTAAATCAGGTATTTTACGGCTTTCCTGATGTACCTGTACCAAAAGAATTGAACTATCTTAGTGAAAAGAGTTTTGTTTTTGAGACGCCAAATGTAAAGGCAGGGATTATGGTATTTGATGGAAATGTGGACATGCAGTCTCTTGAAAATTATTTCAGGATATATCTACCCAAAAACGGATGGAAATTTGTAAATAGCTACAGATATAAAGATGTAATATTGAATTTTGTAAAAGAAGGTAAAACATGCAATATAAAGATGACAAGAGGGGCATTCAATACAGAGGTAGAAATTTGGGTTGGACCTGCTGATAAAACTACATCCCAGATAAAAGAAGTTGAGCCAAAATAAGATCTTTATCCCATTATAAATAAAATCATGTGGATTTATAAAAGAGTTGACCTTAAAGATGAGATAGAAGGTTTAAAATATCTCTCTTTTGTCGGTGCCGGTGGTAAAACCTCATTGATAAAATATCTTGCATCAGAAATAGCAAGAACAGGAAAAAAGGTAGCCATAACAACCACCACAAAGATATATGCAGAAAGGCCTTACAGATTGCTTGAGGAAAGAGAAACAGGAACTGATAATGGAAACCCCATCTTTATAGGTAAATCTATAGAAAATGGGAAATTAACAGCATTGAATGAAGATGAGATTGAAAATATTGCTAAAGAATTTGATGTTGTATTTATTGAGGCAGACGGTGCAAAAAGAAAACCTTTAAAATTTCCAGAAGCATTTGAGCCTGTAATTATTGATAGAACAGAAAAGGTCTTTATTGTTGCAGGTCTTGATGCATTGTATAAAAAGATAAAAGACACCGTATTCAGATGGCATATATTTTGTGAAAAAACAGGTCTTTCAGGTGATGAAGTTATAAACCCTGAAATATTTTTGATGTTTTTTTCACCAGACGGTCTTCTGAAAGATATAGGAAGAAAAGAGTTTCACGTAATATTGAATAAATACGATTTATGCATTGAGAGAAATATGGCATTTCATATTGCAAAAAACCTCATAAAAAGAATAAAGCCAGATAGGATATATGTGGCCAGTATAAACTATGGAGCATTTTATAAAATAGATACCTTTTAGAAGGTATTTTCACTTTTTCTTGATTTACATTTTATATGATTTTAAAACTAAATGATGATTGAAAAAAATGAGAACAAGATCATAACAGCAACCCTTGCAGATATTTATCTACAGCAGGGGTATATAGAGAAGGCATTGGAAATATATGAAAAACTCGTAAAGAAAGATCCTGATAATGATTTCTATAGGAAGAGATGCGCTGCCCTTAAAAAGGAATTAAAGGAAAGACAGAGACCAGGTATATTTAAAAAGATACTCACAAAAAAGATATGGTGATGGTATGTTGAATAAGAGGATAGAAAAGGTTACAGGCATTGTGAATAATATGGGTCTTGATGGGTGTGTGTTAAAAGGCTTGGATAATATCTTTTATTTAACTGGTTTTAGAGGCTCTGAGGCAACCCTTTTCATTTCAAGGGGAGAGGTGTTTTTACTTACAGATTTTCGTTATATAACCTATGCAAAAGAGACGGTTAAAGATGCCCATGTATATGAGATTAAAAAAAATAATGAGCTTCTACGGGAGCTCTGTTTGAAGTTCGAGGTAAAAAAGTTAGGTTTTGATGGAGCCCATTTTACCTATAATATGTATGAAAGGTTTAAAAATTCTTTAAAAGATATTGAACTTATTCCTTTCAAGGATGAAATAGAAGATATAAGAAAGTGTAAAGATGCAGATGAGATAGGTCTTATACTTGAGGCAATAGATATAGCAACAAATGCCTTTAAAGAGATATTTGAAGAAATTAGACCAGGAAGAACGGAAAAAGAGATTGCCCGAACCCTTGATTATACTATGGCGAGATTAGGTGCAGATAAACCTTCCTTTGATACGATAGTGGCCTCTGGGGAAAGGTCAGCCCTTCCCCATGCAACACCTACTGAAAAAAAACTGTCAAAGGGTGAACCTGTTATTATAGATTTTGGTGTACAGAAAAATGGTTACTGCAGTGATGAAACATGTACAATTTTATTGGGTGATGTAAATGGAAAGATAAGTGAAATCTACAATGTTGTAAATGATGCAAGGATGCTCGGTATTGAAAAGGCAAAGCCAGGAATGCCCATAAAGGAACTCGATATGATTGTAAGGGGATATATTGAAAAGGCTGGATATGGTATGTATTTTGGCCATGGCACCGGTCATGGTATAGGTATTGCGGTACATGAGACGCCAGCCATAAATACCACATCTGAAGGTATACTTGAAGAAAATATGGTTATTACAATAGAGCCGGGCATTTATATTCCCCATATAGGTGGTGTGAGGCTTGAAGACATGGTATTTATAGGTTCTACAGATGTAAAGGTATTGACGAAGATAAGAAAGGATATGCTAACCATAAGTGTTTAGAGAAGTGTTGAAAATAGTAATAAATACAGGAGGATAATGATGGTAGTCTCTACACAAGAATTCAGAAAGGGTCTAAGAATACTATTAGATAAAGAGCCTTTCGTGATCGTTGATTTCCAGCATGTAAAACCAGGAAAGGGCGCTGCATTTGTAAAGACGAGGGTAAAAAGTTTGATTACAGGAAATGTCCTTGACAAGACATTTCGGTCTGGAGAAAAATTTGAGGAACCAGATATAGAAGAAAGACAGATGCAATATCTCTATAAAGAAGAAGATAAGTTTTATTTCATGGACGTAGATAATTACGAACAATTATTTATCGAGGAAAACAATCTTGGAGATACAAAAAACTATTTAAAAGAGGGTATGACCATAACAGTATTGTTTCATAATGGAAAACCTATCGGAGCTGAGATACAGAATTTTGTAGATTTAAAGATCATAAAGACAGAACCAGGAATTAAGGGAGATACTGCCCAGAATGCCACAAAGCCCGCTGTTCTTGAAACAGGATACACAATTCAAGTGCCACTTTTTGTGGACGAGGGAGATATAGTAAAGATCGATACAAGGACTGGAGAATATGTAGAAAGGGTTTCCAGGTAAATAGCATGTTTATTACCTTTGAGGGTATAGAGGGAAGTGGAAAGTCAACACAGATCAACCTACTTTATGAATATCTTAAGGGTAGGGGTTATGATGTTATAAAGACAAGAGAGCCAGGCGGGACTAAAACCGGAGAGTTTTTAAGAGATTTCCTCCTCAATAACGAGGGAGATATCAATCCTAAAACAGAACTCCTTTTAATAATGGCTATGAGGGCTCAACATGTGGAAGAGGTAATAATTCCGGCCTTGAAAGATAAAAAGATTGTCTTATGTGATAGGTTTACAGACGCAACAATTGCGTATCAAGGTTATGGAAGAGGGATAAATTTAAGTATCATTGAATTGATAAACAATTTTGCCGCAGAGGGAATTACGCCGGATTTGACAATACTCATAGACTTTGATGTAAAAGATGGTCTTGACCGCAGGATGAACGATACAGGGTATATGGACAGGTTTGAGAAAGAGGGCATTTTATTTCATAAAAGGGTCAGGGATGCCTATCTTAAACTCTCAAGGGAAAACAAGGAGAGGTTCCTTGTGGTAGATGGCAGCGAACCTGTTGAAAAGATTCATGAAATTATAAAGGATAGGGTGGTCAGCCTTATTGGTTCAGGGAGTTTTTAGAGATATTATAGGTCATGAAAAACAGAAGGCCTTAATTTCTGCCTTTCTTGAAACGGAGAGGATTCCTCATGCCTTTCTGTTTTCAGGACAGGATGGTATAGGAAAAAAGACATTTGCCATTTCCATAGCCCGCAAGATTCTATGCCAAACCAATGAAGATTGCGGCTTTTGCAAATCCTGCATGAAGGTGAAAAGATCAACCCATCCTGACCTGTTTGTTATCGACAAAGCCTATATGGAATGGGCCTTGGATATTCAGGGAAAAAAGGGTTTAAAGGAAGGTATTGATCGAACAAAAGAGATCTCTTCCATCAGTATTGATTTTATAAGGGGAAATGAGGAAAAAAAGATAAAGGGTATAAACGAGGAGGTTATAAGACCCCCACATGAAGGAAAAAAAAGGATAATAATTATTGATAATGTAGAGAATATGACAAATGATGCTGCCAATGCCTTTTTAAAAACCCTTGAAGAACCTCCTGATTACAATCTATTCTTTCTTGTTACCTCAAGGGAAAACGAGGTCCCCGCTACAATTAAGTCAAGATGTGTTAGAATTCTATTTAATCCTGTTCCACAGGAATTGCTAAAAAAATATTTTATAAATACATGGGGTATTGAAGAAAAAAGGGCGGATTTGATCTCATGGATCTCTCAGGGAAGTATTGGCTGTGGCATGTTCTGGCTTGAGGATAGAAACCTTGAAATAAGGAGGTTATTAGGAGAGCTTGTCCTTGGAAAGAAGAGAAGCTTTGTGCTTATAACCTTGGTTTCAGAATATATATCTAAAGGTATCAGGGACTGCTCGATTTTTATCAGTTTTTTATTATCCCTTTTTAGAGACATGTACATGATAAAAGAAATAGGCATGAATTATGATGTCATAAACAGAGATTTTGTGGAACTTATTGAAGATTCAGTCTATGATTCTGAATGGATAGAACAATCCATAAAAAAAATACAGGAAACTGCAAGGATAATAAAGTATAATATCAACAGATGGCTCATGATTGAAAATCTTTTATATAATATTATGAGGTGATATGAAGACAGCCTATGTGAGAATACATGACTGCTATAGTGGTGTTATAGAGATGGAGGTGCCTGAAGAGGTAAAAAAAGGAGACTATGTATTATGTGAACTTGAAAAGGGGACATGCCTTGGGGTCGTGATAACAGAACCTATTGAGAAGGAAAAGGAAGGGTTAAAAAAAGTTACAGGTATACCAAAGAAAGAAGAAGTTGAAGAATACTTCAAACTCAAAGAAAAAGAG
This sequence comes from Syntrophorhabdaceae bacterium, assembly GCA_026416315.1. GTDB lineage: Bacteria > Desulfobacterota > Syntrophorhabdia > Syntrophorhabdales > Syntrophorhabdaceae > JAKORG01. The sequence goes on from JAOAFK010000018.1 coordinate 9,281, forward strand.
GAAATGGCATTCAAGATATGCAAACAGAAGATTGCAGAACTCAATCTCCCTATGAAACTCCTTTCAGCAGAATATCTCTTTGGCTGTACAAAATTGCTTTTTTACTTTGTCTCAGAAAACAGGGTAGATTTCAGAGAACTTGTTAAAGAGCTTGCTAAAGAGTTTAAAATGAGGATTGAGTTGAGACAGATCGGTGTTAGAGATGAGGCAAAGATGATAGGGGGTCTTGGAAATTGCGGTAATATCTGTTGTTGTAAGAGGTTTTTGAATAATTTTTCCATAGTTTCCATTAAGATGGTAAAGGAACAGGGTCTTGCATTAAATCCTGCAAAAATATCAGGGATATGCGGAAGGCTCATGTGCTGTCTCTCTTACGAATTTGATATGTATATGGAGTATAAAAAGGAGTTTCCCAAGATCGGTAAGAGGGTGACCCTTGAACAGGGTGAGGGAAAGGTTGTAAAGCACAACCCTTTGAGTTCTACCATTACCGTGGAACTCGAGGACGGAAATCTTGTGAATGTAACCTTGAAGGATATAAAATCAACTGGCTGAAGTCAGTCGGTATTTCATATTTTGAACGATAAAATAGCTATCTGGAGCTAAAAATGAATAAAAAGAAATACTATATTACAACCCCCATTTATTATATCAATGATGTGCCTCATATTGGACATGCATACACAACAATAGCTGCGGATATAATGGCACGATACAAGAGGATATGTGATTATGAGGTATTTTTTTTAACAGGGACAGATGAACATGGCCAGAAGGTTGAGCAGGCTGCATCAAAACAGGGTATAACCCCGCGGGAACTTGCCGATAGAATGGTTTACGGCTTTATAGACCTGTGGAAGAAACTGAACATATCGAATACAGGCTTTATAAGGACTACTGAAGAGAGACACAGAAAGGTTGTTCAATATATATTTAAAAAGGTTTTTGAAAAGGGTGATATCTATCTCGGTGAGTATGAGGACTGGTATTGCATACCATGCGAGAGCTATTTTACAGAGTTTCAGTTAAAAGATGGAAAATGCCCTGATTGTTTGAGGACTCCGGATAGGCTCAAGGAAGAAAGCTATTTTTTCAGACTTTCTGATTATACAGAGAGACTTCTTGAATATTTAGAATCTCACAAAGACTTTATCATGCCAGAAATAAGATACAATGAGGTTACAAGTTTTGTCAGGGGTGGATTAAGAGATTTAAGTGTGAGCAGGACAAGCTTTCAATGGGGTATTAAGGTGCCCATGAACGAAAGGCATGTTGTATATGTATGGTTTGATGCCCTGACCAATTATTTAACAGGCATTGGTTATCTCGAAGATGATGAACATTTTCAGTCATTTTGGCCATGTGATGTGCACCTTATTGGGAAAGATATTTTGAGATTTCATGCAGTTTATTGGCCATGTTTTTTAATGTCCATGGATATTGAACCACCAAGGCATATATTTGCCCATGGATGGTGGACCATTGAAGGCCAGAAAATGTCAAAATCTTTAGGTAATGTTGTGGATCCCCATGAGATTGTTGAAACCTATGGGGTTGATGAATTCCGATTTTTTCTGTTCAGAGAGGTGCCCTTTGGTCTGGATGGTGATTTTTCAAAAAATGCCATTGTGGGAAGGATTAACGGGGATCTTGCCAATGATTTTGGGAATCTCGTAAGTAGAACCGTTACAATGGTGAATAAATTTCTAAAGGGTAAGATCGAAAGGCCTAAAAAGAAAAACGGAATTGATGAAAATTTTGAAATAGAAACAAAAAAATATGTAGATGAATATAAGAAGTCCATGGATGCCTTTGGTTTTTATAAGGCCCTTCAGAGTTGCTTTGATATGATCTCCATCATGAACAGATATATAGATTCGGAGGCGCCGTGGAGGCTTCATAGAGATGGGGATGAGAGGCTTTCAACAGTGATGTATAATCTTTGGAATGGTTTGAGGATATTAGCGGTTCTTTTTTATCCTTTTATGCCTGAAAAATCACAAAAGATTTGGGATGCCATTGGTATAAAAAGCTCAGTGGATAAAGCATCCCTTGAAGATGAAGAAAATTTTTACTATACAGAAGAGATCTCGGAGATTACAAAGATAGCCCCGATTTTCCCGAGGATAGAGGGTTGATATGGCCTTTACACCTGTTGGTGTTGTCATAGAGAGAATTATTAAAAGATACAGGCTCAACGGCGATATAGAGGCCTATAAAGTTTTTTCTGTTTGGGAAGATATTGTAGGAACACAGATTGCAAGCCATGCGAGACCTGTAAAAATAAAAGAAAAGATGCTTTATGTGATGGTGGATGACCCTCTATGGCTTGCCCAGATAAAATATATAGAATATGAAATTATAAAAAAACTATGCAATGCCATTAAAGATGATGTGTTCAGGGATATAAAATTTTTTTTAAAATAGCACCCATAAAGGTTTTGATTTTAAAAAGGGGGTATAATGGATTTACCAAGAAAGGCAAAAATTGTCTGCACAATTGGTCCTGCAACGAGTTCTAAAAAGAGGATAAAAGAACTTATAGAGGCAGGTATGGATGTGGCAAGACTTAATTTTTCCCATGGGGATTATAATTTTTATAAAGAAGTGATAGATCATATAAGAATATGTTCAAAAAAACTCAAAAGAAATATTGCAATCCTTCAGGACCTTCAAGGTGTGAAGATCAGGGTGGGAAAGGTAAGAGATGGTGGTATTTTACTTAAAAAAGGACAGAAGATAAATATTATGGTCGGTGATGGTGAATGTAGTGAAGATACCATATATATAACTTATCCATGGCTTATACAAGATGCCTCTATAAACGATAGAATTCTCATTGATGATGGTCTGATTCAACTCGATGTAATAGAAAAGGCAGGGTGTTTACTTGTTGCAACTGTGGTTGAACCAGGCATATTAAAGGATAAAAAAGGCATCAATCTCCCCCATATGAAGATAAGGAAAGGTTATTTTACAGAAAAGGATATGGCTGATTTAAAGTTCGGCATGGAGTGTGGTGTGGATTTTGTGGCCATATCTTTTGTGAGAAGCGCTGATGATATAGTAAATGTCAAAAAATTCATGGAAGAAAACGGCAGAACCATTCCTGTTATTGCCAAGATTGAAAAGGAAGAGGCAATAAAAGATATTGATAATATTTTAAATGAGGCAGACGGAATCATGGTGGCAAGAGGTGACCTCGGTGTTGAAATGCCCATTGAAGAGGTGCCAGTGATTCAGAAGATGCTTATAAAAAAGGCAAATGATGCCATGAAGATTGTAATAACAGCAACCCAGATGCTCGAATCCATGACACAACATTTAAGACCCACAAGGGCAGAGGCAACAGATGTGGCAAATGCAGTTATAGATGGAACAGATGCCCTCATGCTTTCTGCTGAGACATCCGTGGGAAAACATCCCGTAGAGGCAGTAAAAATGATGGATACCATTATAAGATTTACAGAAAAAGCAGAGATTACTTCAAAAAAGTCTATTTATAATGCTGATGAATACTATGCGCCAGGCCCATCTTCTGTTGAAAGGGCCATTGCAAGGGCAGTGGCTATTATGGCAAAGGATCTCACAGCCAGGTTCATTGTTGCATTTTCAAGAACAGGTTTTACAGCAAAACTCATATCAAAATTTAGACCTTATGTGCCTGTCATTGCATTTTCACCAAATGAGTCGGTGGTGCGTCAGATGTCTATTTATCACGGTGTTTCTCCTCATTTTGTGAGAAACCTAACAGATACCGATGAAATGATTAAAGAGGTGAACGAATTTATATTGAAAAATCGATTTGCGGCTAAAGGCGAAAAAGTGATTATTGTTGCCAGCCATCCAGTATCAAAAACGGCAAAGACAAATTTTGTAAAGGTTCATGTATTAGAATAAATCCATAAATAATTAAAACCCCTATATTCCATTAGCATATGCAAAACAGTATATATAAAACAACATATCTTGTTAAAAAGATGGACTGTCACGCTGAAGAACAGTTGATAAGGACAAAACTTGAAGATGTACCAGGGATTTTATCTGTGATGGTTGATTTACCGCAAAGAAAAGTAGAGGTATTCCACAGAGGCGATGTTGAATTGATTTCTACAGGCATTTACAGTTTGAACCTTGATTCCCATTTAATTTCTTCAGAACCCATTGAATATACTGATATTTACAGTGATGATAAAAAACAAAAAAATACACTTTGGCAGGTCCTTATTATAAATTTTTTCTTTTTTGTATTGGAGTTCATAACAGGCATTTTTGCGAGCTCCATGGGTCTTATTGCAGACAGTCTTGATATGCTGGCAGATAGCATTGTCTACGGTCTTTCTCTTTTTGCTGTAGGTGGAACAACTAAAAAAAAGAAAACCGTTGCCGCTATTGCAGGTTATTTTCAATTTTCCCTTGCCATAATGGGTTTTATAGAGGTTGTCAGGCGTTTTTTAGGTTATGGAGACAATCCTGACTTCAAAATCATGATTATCATTTCTGTGCTGGCTATGATGGGAAATATTATATGCCTCTATATTCTTGAGAAATCTAAATCCACAGAGGCCCATATGAAGGCAAGCATGATATTTACATCAAACGATATAATAGCCAACGCAGGGGTAATTTTAGCGGGTATATTCGTGTATTTTACTGCGTCAAGGATTCCAGACCTTGTCGTGGGCACCATTGTGTTTTTAATCGTGGTAATTGGTGCATACAGGATAGTGAAACTATCATTGTAGAACCCGTTATCTAACCTTATTCCCCTAAATATATATCTTGTTCAATGACCATATTGGTGGCATTAAATTTTTTTACAAAATCGGTACATTCAAGGGCAAAAAGAGGGCTTATTTCCACATTTATATCTGGTTTAACCTTTGCACCTGCTGATTCAAGCCATCTTTTGAACATCATACACATGTCTTTATGGGCGGTTTCAGGGGAATCTATTCCTTCTCTATTTTTTACAGGTGAGAACTCTTCTTCCCTTATTACCTCAACGGCACAGGCTTTTTTTGCAAAGGGTATGGCATCAAATACAAATGTTTCAAATTTCAACACATCCGTCTCATTTGCATTACCATCTGTTTTTATTTCCAGTTTTTTCTTTGCTCTATGGTACGGAAGGACAAAGCCATGATTATTTAACCTTTCTATAAAGTATAAAGAGAATACATGAATGGCAGTATTTCCTGCCCAGTAAACGATATCTCCTTTTTCATCCACTGCCTCCATGTATTTCTTGTCCATGTCACTGTATTCAATGATGGCATCCTTTCCATTCACAGACACATAGACACCCACCTTCTCATCAATGCTTCGTCTTCTCACGACCTTTGTGGATACTTCAGCGCCTTCAAGGGAATGGTATCCTAAAAACACAGGGTCTGCAATCTTCACCAGGGGATTATCCACCTGACAGTAAAATAGCTCTGTAAAGCCATTAGATATCAATCTTTTAAGAATTCCTGATTCATAAATTGCCTTGAGGGACCCACCGTGTCCATCGGGGTTTGTTGCCAGTTCATATCTTCCTTTCAGGACGAGCTCCCCTGAGAGGGTAAGACTCGGTAGCATACCCTGTTTGAAAAATAAAACCTCATCTTCTTTAAGACTAAAAAAATGATTTTCTTTAAAAAACGAGCGTGTCTCATTATCGTTTTCTTCACTTGTCATAATAATAAGGGGAATCCTTGCAGAATATTTTTTTGAAAGGGCTTTAATCTGCTCTGAAAATAACTGGAAAAAAGACTTTCCTTTTATAGGAGATATGGGAAATGTTCCTTTAGGCCCTTCAAAACCAAGTCTTGTGCCCTGACCCCCTGCAACTATAAGAACCGCTACCCTATTTTCTCTTAAAAGTCTTTCACCTATTTGCCTGGCCCTCTCTCTGTAAATTTTTTCTTTATCTGTTACAGGCAAGGTGATTACTTTTGCAGGTAAAATATTTAATACATCTTGCCCTTTCTTTTCGCGCTTGTATTGATTAAACAGATTAAAAACAAGATCCATGTCAAGGGTAGTTAGTGTATTCAGGAAAGATTTATGTTCTTCTTCTGTGAGGGACTTTAGATGTTCTATTATATGGAATTGGCCGTATTGTTTAAGTTTTTCTAATATATGGTCTTTCAATTTCTGCCTCCAGAAATGTTGTTCAAACAGTAAAAGAGAAGGTTTTTATATTATGACCTTTTAAACTTTTCATTGAGAACCCTTTTGAATCTCGGCGCATAGATTATATCAAAGGCCTCTTCTTTTCCAGGAAAGAGTTTTATGGCATGTCTTTTGACGCCTTCTACAATCTTTAAGGCCTCATCGTGGGTAATATTCTGTGTCCTTATAAAATTTAAGGCAAAATCCACGATGAATCTCAATTTTCTCAGTTTTTTCTCCTCTTCTAATAAATCGTCTTTCATCTAATGTTCTTTTGGCTTTTTTGTTAATTTTTCTTTCAGTTCACTAAAAACCCATAAGCCTATACCTGTTGAAATGGAAATATCCGCAACATTAAATGCAGGCCAGTGGTAATTTTTATAGTAAAAATCAAGAAAATCAATGACATAACCATAAGAAAATCTATCATATATATTGCCCATTGCACCTGAAATAATAAGGGCAAGAGAGAATGTTTTAGAGAGAGAAAGGGGATATCTCAACATTATATATATAAGAATAGAGGTTATCAACAGGGGAAATACAGTAAAGATATATTTTGCCAAATGGTGTTGAGATAAAAAGCTAAATGCACCGCCGTAATTTCTCACATGCACTATGGAAAAAAATGATGTTATGCTTATCCCTTTGAGATAGGGGACCTGATCGAGGATAAGCATCTTTGTCCATCTATCAATAAATACCACAAAGGGTATCAGAGTGAAGACAATATATCTTCGCATCTTTTACATACTTCTGGAAATTTTGCATCAGGAGGTGTTATCACCACTGAATACTGCCAGCATCTCTGACACTTTTTCCCATCTGCCTTTTCTACTGTTATAGTGGTTTCTGTGTTTTTCTCAACTGTCACCTGTGATACAATGAATATGTCTTTTATCTCTTCCCCTATTTTTTTAAGAATTTGGTAATCCTCTTCAGCTGCCTTTATCGTTATCTTTGCATCAAGGGAATGACCGATTAATTTTTCTGCCCTTTTCTCCTCTATTTTTTTGTTTACAGTCTCCCTAATCTTCCATATCCTTTCTAATTCTTCCTCAAGGCCCATATCTATGAATTCTTTATTTACTGTGGGAAAATCACAGAGAAAAATACTTTCCGGGTCATCTTTACCTTTTAGATAAAGCCACATCTCCTCAGATGTAGTGGAAAGGATAGGCGATATTATCTTAACAAGTGATAAAAGGGTATCATAAATTACGGTCTGAGATGCCCTCCTCTTTGTAGCATCTTTTTTTTCCACATATATCCTGTCCTTTACTATATCAAGATAAAGGGCACTCAAATCCACAGCACAGAAGTTGTGTATGCTATGGTAGATGGAATGGAAGGTATAATCTTCATAGGCCTTAAGCACCCTATCTATTAATCTGTTAAGCCTTGAAAGTATCCATCTATCAAGGTATGACATTTTATCGTACGGCACCCTATCTTTATCCGGGTCAAAGTCATTGCCTATGTTTGCATGTAAGAACCTCAACGTGTTCCTTATCCTTCTATAGGTCTCAACAAGTCTGTTTATAATGTCCTTTGATATTTTAATATCATCTCTATAGTCTTCGTATGTAACCCATAGTCGTAATATCTCTGCACCGTATTTTTCTATTATCTCATCAGGAGAAATGATATTTCCTAATGATTTCGACATTTTTCTGCCTGAGCCATCAACGACAAAACCATGGGTCAATACAGACCTATAAGGTGCTACCCCTTCATTTGCAACGGAAGTTAAAAGGGAGCTATGGAACCAGCCCCTATGCTGGTCACTTCCCTCAAGATACATATCAACAGGAAAACCGAGTTCATTTCTTTTCTTGCAAACGGCAGACCAGCTTACCCCTGAATCAAACCATACATCGAGTATATCCTCTTCTTTTGAGAAGGTGTTGCTACCACATTTTGAGCATTTTGCTGATGCAGGCAGAAAATAAGAGGCATCTTTTTCAAACCATATATCTGCACCGTATGTTTTTACTGCCTCTATAACATTTCTGAAGGTATCTGAACTCCAGTATGGCTCTCTGCATTTTTTGCAATAAAATATCGTGATAGGGATGCCCCATGTCCTCTGTCGTGATATGCACCAGTCTGGTCTTACAAGGAGCATGTTATAGATCCTATCCCTTCCCCACGCAGGTATCCACTTAACATTATCGATTTCTTCAAGAGCCTTTTTTCTCAACCCATTACTGTCAAGGGATATAAACCATTGTTCTGTTGCCCTGAAGATAACGGGCTTTTTGCATCTCCAGCAATGGGGATATGAATGCTCTATCTCTTCGTTATATAGAAGTAGTCCCAGGGATTTTAATTTTTCAATAATGTGTTTATTGCTTTCAAAAACGTTCATGCCTTTAAAGAATCCCACATCTTCTGTAAAAATACCCTCATCATTTACTGGTGAATAGACGTCAAGGCCATATTCAAGTCCTGTCTCATAGTCTTCTTCTCCATGTCCCGGTGCAATGTGAACTGCCCCTGTACCTGTATCATCTGCCACATAGTCTGCAAAAACAATTATTGAATCTCTTTCAAAGAAAGGGTGTTTAAAGTATATACCTTTTAGCTTCTCTGGTGGAAGCTCCTCTATTATATTGTAGTTTTTTATCCCTGCCTTTTTTGCTATCTCTTCCACAAGTTTTTTAAGAAGTATATAAATTTCTTTGTCTGTATCAATAGCCACATATGTAAAATTAGGATTGATGGCAATGGCGAGATTAGCAGGTAGTGTCCAGGGAGTTGTTGTCCATATAAGCATATAAATGGGTTTTGACGGGTAATTATCAAAGATGCCTGCTCTATCTTTAATATAGGGAAATTTTACATATATTGCATCTGATGTTTTTGTATTGTATTCAATCTCTGCCTCTGCAAGGGCTGTTAAGCAACTAATGCACCACAGCACTGGTTTCTTTTTTCTGTAGATTTCACCCCTTTCAAAGAATTTTTGCATCTCAGAAATGATTGTGGCCTGATAATCAAAATCCATTGTAATATAAGGATGTTTCCAGTCCCCAATTACCCCGAGCCTTTTGAATTCATCTCTCTGGATATTTATGAATTTTTCAGCATATGCCCTGCACTGTTGCCTTTTTTCTAATTTAGACTGAGATATGTTTTTCCCTTTCATCTCCTTTTCTATCTGGTGCTCTATGGGAAGGCCGTGACAATCCCAGCCCGGAACATAATCTGCCCTGTATCCTGACATGAATTTAGACTTTACAATAATATCTTTTAAAATTTTGTTTAAAGCAGTTCCTAAGTGAATGTTTCCGTTTGCATAAGGTGGTCCATCGTGTAGGATAAATTTTTTTGTATATTTTTTATTTTGGGCAAGTTTTTCATAAAGATTGATATGATCCCAGAATTTTAACATCTCCTTTTCTTTTACAGGGAGATTGCCCTTCATGGGAAAGGGCGTCTTTGGTAAGTTCAGAGTATCTTTATAGTCCATGGCAGTATCCTTTTTCTAAACTATTAGCCTTCAAGCAGTTTTAAACAAAGAGGCTTAAAAAAATTAGCATAAATAGGATGTTCATGCAAGTTTTAAAGGTGAATTTATCTTTAGAATACCTCTTTTATGAATTCGGTGATCTCATCTTCCCTGCCTAAAAAGAAATGGTCCGATTCAATAATTTTTAAATTTTTTTCTATTAATGGAAGTTCCCTATATAGATTTAAAAGAGGTTCAACAGGGGCAATCTCATCGTATTTTCCTGCTATAAAGCATATCTTTCCTTTTATATGTTTAAAGGGTGAGGAATCATAAAATGAAAAAGGGTATGCTACGATAAACAGGGAATCAATACCTTCTATCTTACGAACTGCCCTCACTGCAACCCATGCACCGAAAGAATATCCTGCAAGGACAATGCTTGCCCCATCTTTTAAGGTATCCTTCAGAAATTCTACTGCAGAAATTACATCCTCTACCTCACCAATCCCTTCTTCATATTCACCATTGCTTCCCCCAACACCCCTGAAATTGAATTTTAATGTAGTATAATCACTTTCATAGAATCCCTTTTCTATGGCATTGACCACATTGTTATGCATACTGCCCCCATATAGGGGATGAGGGTGGCAAATGACCACCCCTTTTTTGCTTTTCTGTTCGTTTAATATCCCCTCAAGCTTGACCTTGGAACCTATATATACCCTTTTTGTTGACATGGCGAATTTATTTTGGTAGTTTTTCAGCCAAAAATCAAGAGGTAAATGGATGATTTTTTTCGGTAAGAAAAAAGAGAAAAAACCCCATAAAGAGATCGATATAAAAAAAGAGATAAAAAAGGCAGAGAAAGAAGAGTCTCTATGGATCAAGTGCAGTTCCTGCCAGGAACTCTTATATATAAAAGAGGTGGAAAGGAATCAGCATATCTGCCTTAAATGTGAATACCATTTTCCCATATCTGTGGAAAACAGGATAAAGCTTACATTCGATGAAGGATCATTCAATGAACTTTTTGGAAGCATTGGTCCTGTAGATTTTCTCAAATTCAAGGACACAAAGTCTTATAAAGCAAGGCTCGAGGAAACCCAGGAGCAGGTTAAAAGACCAGATGCTGTTGTGTGCGGACATGGAAAAATTAACGGGATAGATGTGTTGACAGCCATCTTTGATTTTTCTTTTATGGGTGGAAGCCTTGGTTCTGTTGTGGGAGAAAAGATTACAAGAACACTGGAGGCTGGAGCAGAAAAACGCCTTCCTGTGATCATTTTCTGTGCCTCTGGCGGTGCAAGGATGCAGGAAGGAATCATGTCCCTCATGCAGATGTCAAAGGTATCCGGTGCCATATACAGATTGAAATCAACGAAGATGCCGTATATTTCTGTTTTGACAGACCCTACACTGGGAGGGGTTACGGCAAGCATGGGGATGCTCGGGGATATCATTATTGCAGAACCCAAGGCAATGATAGGTTTTGCAGGACCGAGGGTAATCAAGGAGACTATTAAAGAAGAGCTGCCGCAGGGGTTCCAGAGGGCTGAATATCTCCTCGAGCACGGTATGATCGATATGATAGTGAGTAGAAAGGAACTCAAAAGGCAACTGTCAACACTTCTAAAACTTATACTATCATGAAAAGATATTCCTACGTAATGGAATATCTTTCTGGTCTTGAAAATACAGGCATTATTTTTGGCCTTGACAACATAAACTGGATATTAGACGCTATTGGCAATCCCCATGAAAGATTAAATTTTATCCATATAGCTGGAACAAACGGTAAAGGCTCTGTGGCCACTATGGTCTCTTCCATTCTTAAAAATTCAGGTTATAAGGTGGGTAAATACACATCCCCACATCTGATAAGATTCAACGAAAGGGTTGTTGTGGATGAAAAAGAAATTAGTGACAGTGAGGTTGAAGAGATTGGAGATTTTATAATTGATAGGGTTGAAAAACAAAAAGAAAAAAAAAGATTCAGTTACTTTGATTTCACCACCGCCATGGCCTTTGAATATTTTTACAGACAGAAGGTAGAAATAGCTGTTGTTGAGGTTGGTCTGGGAGGAAGGCTTGATTCTACAAATGTAATAAAGCCTCTTTTGAGTATAATCACCAATGTAGATATTGACCATACAGATTATCTTGGCAGTAGTGTTGAAGAAATTGCAAAAGAGAAGGCGGGTATTATAAAAAAAGGCGTCCCGGTCATTACAGGCGCGGATGGTATTGCATTAGAGGTGATCGAAAAAAAGGCCATTGAATCTGAAAGCCCTTTATACAGTATGGGCAGGGATTTTTCATTTAAAAAAATAAAAGAACAGACTGGAGATTTTTTAGTGAGAGATAAAATTTTTAAAAATGTTTTTGTGAATTTAAAAGGAGAACACCAGCTTTTCAATGCTTCACTGGCCATATGCACCATTTCCCTTTTAAAAGAGATGGGGTTTAATATAGAGGATCATGTTATATATAGTAGCCTTGCCCAGATTGAATGGGCTGGAAGGCTTGAAATGGTAAGAAAAAGACCCGAGATAATTTTAGACGGCGCCCATAATCTACAAGCCATAAAGGCACTGGTAAGATTTTTAAAAGAACATTATAAAGAGAAAAAGAAAGTGATTATATTAGGTGTGATGGCGGATAAAGATTATGAAGGGATGTTAAGGGAGATCGTTCCAGAAGCACACACACTAATCTTTACAAAGGCTTTTAGCAAAAGAGCCCTTTCTCCATACGAACTGGCCAAGTACGTGGATAAATGTTATATTACGGATAATGTTTTTGATGCATTAAAAAAGGCGAAAAATATTGCCTGTGAAGATGATCTTATTCTGATTACAGGTTCTTTATATATTGTGGGAGAGGCAAAAAAACTATTAGATGAGGTTTTTTAGTTATATATTCCTTTTTTCAGCATTTTTTCTGGCCATTCTATCCCAAAACGGAGAGGCAAAAAAGATCGATTTAAAATCCCC
>JAOAFK010000022.1 GCA_026416315.1 Syntrophorhabdaceae bacterium
CTGAAAAAAAGAGGTATAGGGATATTGATTTCCGACCATAATGTAAGGGATTCACTGCCATTGTGCGACAGGGCATATATAGTGAATAACGGCAGGATTTTACTTGAAGGAACTCCCGATGTTGTCTCAAAAGATAGAATCGTGAGAGAGGTTTACCTCGGTGAGGAGTTTTACATAGATGTTGGAACTTAAGCAAACTCAAAAATTACAGGCCATATTAACGCCGCAGCTCCAGCAGGCTATAAAACTTCTCCAGATGTCCCAACTCGAACTCATTGAGGCAATCGAACAGGAATTAAAAGAAAACCCTATACTTGAGATAGCAGAGGAAAAAACCCCAGAAGACGAATCAAAAGAAACAGTTTTAGAATCAGAAACAGAAGAAGCCCTTGAAAAAGAGGACCTCGAGGAGTTTCTTGAAAGGTTTTCACCTTCTGATGATTTTGGAGAAAGGGAAGAAAGAGAGGCAATAAATTACGAAAATATCGTGCGAAAAACTTCAGATTTGAGAGACTACCTCAGGTGGCAAGCAGGCCTTTCAGATTTTAATACCCATGAGAGATTGATTGCAGAATGGATTATTGAAAACATAAACGACAATGGTTATCTCGCCTATACCCTTGAAGAAATCAGTAAGGCCTCTGGATATGAAATGAATGAACTCGAGGCCGTATTAAAAAAGATCCAGAGGTTTGACCCACCAGGTGTGGGGGCAAGGGATTTAAAAGAGTGCATACTGATTCAGTATGAGATAAAACAGGATGAGTTAAAAAGAGAGCCTGATCCGGTTTTTTTAGATATTGTAAAAAACTATTTTCACATGCTGTATGAAAATAATTTGAAGACAGTGGCAAAAAAATCAGGCCACCCTATGGAAAAAATAAAGGAGGTTTTTGAGGAGATAAAGACCTTTGACCCAAAACCAGGAAGGAATTTCACGGATGAGCAGGCACCTTTTGTAGTTCCTGATGTGTATGTGGTAAAAACAGACGACGGTTTTGATGTATTTTTAAACGAGGAGGATATCCCTGAACTCCAGTTGAATAGATATTACATGGGTCTGAATTTTGATAAAAAAATCAATGATGAAACAAAAAAATATATAAAGAACAAGATAAAACAGGCTGAATGGTTTATCAAAAGTCTGAAGCAGAGGCAGAGGACACTTTATCTTGTGGCAAAAAGTATTGTTGAACATCAACTGCCTTTTTTTGAAAAGGGTATAAAGTTTTTAAGACCTTTGAACCTAAAAGATATTGCAGCCGAGCTAAATATCCATGAGTCAACAGTGAGTCGGGTAACAACTAATAAGTATATGAGCACGCCTCATGGTATATATGAGATGAAATTCTTCTTTCCTTCAGGGATAAACAAAGATCGTGGAGAGATGCTTTCAACGAATGTGGTCATGGATTTAATTAAAGAACTCATAGAAAAAGAGGATAAGCAGAATCCCTTAACGGATGATGAAATAGTTGCCATTTTAAAAAAAGACAGGGGACTCAACATTGCAAGAAGAACCGTGGCAAAATACAGGGATATGTTAAACATCCCCTCTTCGAGGATGAGAAAGATAGATTGAAGAATTTTGTCTCCTATACATTTTTATATCGCTGGTTTACCTCATATACATTAAAATTACCTGTGACTTTCTTATATCTCAAATTAAACCTTTAAAAAATTTTTTAATCATGAAAGAATTTTAAAAAAACAGGTGATATATATATTTAAGGAGATTACATTAAGGAGGTAATTATGGACTGGTTGAAATGGTTTTTATTAGGAATCTTTGATAACAGTTCTGATTCTTTAATTGATGATTATTATTCATCAACTTCAATTTCATCCTCAAGTGATGATTATTATTCATCAAACTCAACTTCATCTTTTAGTGATGATTATTATTGTTCGTCAACCACATCATCTTATGATTGGAGTTCTTATGATGACTGGGGTTCTTCAGGTTCATCCTTTGACGACTGGTAAAAAAAACTTTAAAAATTCGCTTATAATGTAAAGTCTCATGAAGGTTCTCATCGAGAAACCGGACCTCGATACGTGTCTCACGGGGCTAATATTAGGTGTTTCATGTAAAGACGATATTGTTGTGGTGAAGGGTGAGCTGAAGAAAAAGAGTCGAAAATGGCTTCCGATTCGGAAGGGTTACGACCGATTCAGAAAATAAAGCAGGCAGACGGTGTTTAGGTTTTTAAAGATTCCCCCTTCAGCCTTGAGCCAACCTTATACCTGCTTTTTAATTTGCAAGGTTTCTTAATTGTGATATAATTCAATGAAACCTCCCTTGGAGGCCCTATGGACTGGGAAAAGATAGCCGAAAAGATAAAAGATATGGTGGTGGGTGAAATAAAGGAGGAACTAAAAGACTTCAAATCCACTGTAACAGGTCAACTGCAAGGTTTCACCTTGGCCATTGAATCCATGAATGCAAGGATGAACGGCATTGAATCGAGGATGAATGGGTTAGAATCAAGGATGTTAAGCATAGAATCAAGGATATCTAAAATCGAAACTGATATAAAAGACCTGAGAATAGAACTGAAACAGGAGATCATGCTCAACAC
>JAOAFK010000088.1 GCA_026416315.1 Syntrophorhabdaceae bacterium
AGCTTATTTTTATTTTTTTGAAATGTCCTTATATCGAGATTTGCAAGGACAATATCAAATGAACCCTTTATGTCGTTGACATCTGCACAGACAACTTTGATATTTTCACGCCTGTTAAGATTTATGTTCTTTTTTGCGGAAATCACGGCATCAAAATCATTATCTATTGCTAATACGGATTTTGCACCAAGCATACTTGCGTATATGGCAAGGATGGCTGAACCACATCCTATGTCTATCACTTCCCTTTCTTTAAAATCTATCTTTTGCATGAGCTTTATCATAATCTTTGTGGATTCATGTCTGCCTGTACCGAATGCCATACCAGGGTCTATGATTATTGCACCGTTCGGAATGTTTTTTGCCCATGGTGGAACGATTCTTACACCCGAGACTTTTATGGATTTAAAGTATCTTTTTGTAAGTTCGTTATAGTCTGGCACATCCTCTTCCTCTATGGACAGATCCTTTATCTTTAAACCTGAATCTTTTAATGTATTCAAAAACAGTTCTATATTTTCTGGATAGCACTTGATAATGCTTGAATATCCTTTATCTTCAATCCATAAACCATTTCTTGCATAATGATATATGTCTTCAGGTAGAAATTCTTCTGCACCTCTTTCAAGATGCACCTCCAGTTTATAGCATTTTTTAGATGTTTTTTCGTTCATGGATATACTATGCTTCCCATCTCTTCGAGGCTGTAGCCTGCAAAATCCTTTATTTTATTTATGAGTTTTGATTGGTCAAAAAAGGCAAGGAAATCCTTTATAATTTGACTGTGGTAATAATCCTTCGGGATTACCATATCGAACTTTTCGTTCATCAAAAAAATAAAATCTAAATTTAAGACATGGGCTATGTATTCTATACCGAATGCAGCATCTGCATTACCTTTTAAAACACTTAATCCACACTCTAAATGAGACCCTACCTCATTGTTATATCCATGCATCATATTAGTTTCTATGCCAGCCTCATTTAAAAGAAAATCCAAAAGTAGCCTTGTGCCCGAGCCTTTGTTCCTGTTTACAAACACAACATCATCTCTTATGAGGTCTTTTATGCCTTTAATCCCTTTTGGATTGCCTTTTTTTACATAAAGTCCCTGCTGTCTTGAAAAAAGCCTAACAACTACATAGTCGTTTTTTGTGAGATAACGGTTAATATATGATGCAACGTATTGCCTTTTTTCTATATCAATTATATGCACGCATGCTATGGTCGCACCTTTTTGTTCAAGGAGTTTTAGGCCATTTATGCTGCCTACAGGGGCATAGAATATCTTCGAGGGATGTTCTCCGTTATAGATGTCTATTATTTTCCTCAAGAGCACATCATCACTGCCTGCAATGAGGATATGTCTTTCCATCTCTGTATTCTCTAAGATCCATCTGTCTATCAATTCCTTTGTAAATGCGATCTTTCCACCTATCTTTGCATGGGGGATTTTTCCTTCCTGGACGAGTTTGTATATCTTTTTCTCATTTATCTTTATATATTTAGCCAGTTCTTTTGTGGATAGGATTTCCATGTTGGTA